>JAPSIU010000534.1 GCA_031178565.1 Leucobacter sp.
ATCCGCGAGCGCCCCGTGCTGCTGAACCGCGCACCGACCCTGCACCGTCTGGGCATCCAGGCCTTCGAGCCGCAGCTCGTCGAGGGCAAGGCGATCCAGCTGCACCCGCTGGTCTGCACCGCCTTCAACGCGGACTTCGACGGCGACCAGATGGCGGTCCACCTGCCGCTGTCGGTCGAGGCTCAGGCGGAGGCGCGTGTGCTCATGCTCGCGTCCAACAACATCCTGAAGCCCTCGGACGGCCGCCCGGTGACCCTGCCCTCGCAGGATATGATCATCGGCCTGCACCACCTCACGACGATCAAGAAGGACGCCCCGGGCACCGGCCGTGCGTTCGGCTCGGTCGCCGAGGCGATCCTCGCGATGGACGAGGGAACGCTCGATCTGGGTGCGCAGGTGAAGATCCGTCTCACGGGCTACACCGACTCCGAAGGCGTCACCATCGAGAAGCCCGTGCTCGTCGAGACCTCTCTCGGACGCGCGATCTTCAACGAGGCGCTGCCCGCGGACTACCCGTACTTCGAGCGCGTCGCCGACAAGGGAAGCCTCTCCGGTCTCGTCAACGACCTGGCCGAGCGCTACCCGAAGGTGGAGGTCGCAGCGACCCTGGACCGCATCAAGGACGCGGGCTTCTACTGGGCCTCGCGCTCGGGTGTGACCGTGGCGCTCTCGGACATCGTGACCCCGTCGAACAAGGCGGAGATCATCGCGGAGCACGAGAAGCGCGCCGCGAAGGTCCAGCGCGACTACGACCGCGGCATGATCCAGAACAGCGAGCGCCGCAAGGCGCTGACGGAGATCTGGACGGAGGCCACCGACGAGGTCGCCGCCGCCATGCGCGAGGCGTTCCCGGAGGACAACACCATCTACCGCATGGTGTCCTCGGGTGCTCGCGGTAACTGGCTGCAGATCCGCAACATCGCCGGCATGCGCGGCCTCGTGTCGAACCCGAAGGGCGAGATCATCCCGCGCCCGATCATCAACTCGTATCGCGAGGGGCTGTCGGTCGCGGAGTACTTCATCGCGACGCACGGCGCTCGTAAGGGCCTCGCCGATACCGCTCTGCGCACCGCCGACTCGGGGTACCTGACGCGGCGTCTGGTGGACGTGTCGCAGGACGTCATCATCCGCGAGGAGGACTGCGGGACGCGCCGAGGCCTCGACCTCCCGATCGCCGCACCGGACGCGAACGGCGTGCTGGTGGGCGACGAGAACGTCGAGAACTCGGTCTACGCCCGTACGCTCGCCGCCGAGGCGACCGCTGCCGACGGAACCGTCGTGGCGACCGCGGGCGAGGACGTGGGCGACGTGCTCATCGAGAAGCTGATCAGCGCCGGCGTGACCGAGATCAAGGTGCGCTCCGTGCTCACCTGCGAGTCGGCGGTCGGCGTCTGCGCGACCTGCTACGGCCGCTCCCTCGCGACCGGCCAGCGCGTCGACATCGGCGAGGCGGTCGGCATCATCGCCGCCCAGTCGATCGGCGAGCCCGGCACCCAGCTGACGATGCGTACGTTCCACACCGGCGGCTCGGCCTCCGCGGACGACATCACG
>JAPSIU010000166.1 GCA_031178565.1 Leucobacter sp.
GGGGGTGTCCGGTGCTTCGACGGTGCTGTGCAGGTTGCCGTCGCCCGCGTGGGCGACGGTCGACACCCGCCGTCCGTGCCGCGCGGAGATCTCGCCGATCCCTCGGAAGACCTCCGCGAGCGCGGCGACGGGCACTCCGACGTCGCAGGAGATCTTGAGGCCCCGCGCGTTGAGCGCCGGATTGGAGAGCCTCCGGGCCTCGAGCAGCGAGTCCGACCGGGAAATCTCGGTGTCGGTCGCCCCCTCCGCGACGCACGTGGCGGCGATCGCCTCCGCCTTCTCCGCCGCGTCGAGGCCGACGGTCTGCCCGACGAGCATCGCCCCCATCGGCACGGTGAGACCGCTCGGGTGGTAGGACTCGATGATCTCCACGCTGAGCGCGTCCATGAGTTCGAGCACCTCGGGCTGCGCGGCGCCGTTCACGATCGCGGTCACCGCGCGCCCCGCGTCCTCGAGGGTGTCGAAGCTCGCGCGGAACGTGCGCGGCGTTCCCGGCGGGATCGGCTTCAAGCGGACCGTCGCCGAGGTGACCACGCCGAGTGTGCCCTCGGAGCCGACGAACAAACTCGTCAGGTCGAAGCCGACCACGTTCTTGCGCGTACGCGCGCCGGTCCGCATGACGCGCCCGTCGGCGAGCACGACCTCGAGCGCCGCAACCGAGTCGGTCGTGACCCCGTGCGCCACGCAGCGCAGGCCGCCCGCGTTCGTCGCGATGTTCCCGCCGACGGTCGAGGTGCGTGCGCTCGCCGGATCGGGCGGGAAGAAGAGTCCGTGCTGCCGGGCCGCGGCGTCGAGCTCGGCCGTGATGACTCCCGGCTGCGTCTCGGCGAGCCGGTTCGCGGGGTCGATGCTCAGGATCCGGTTCATCCGCTCGAGCGAGACGATGAGGCCGCCGTCGTACGCCATCGCGCCTCCGGCGAGCCCCGTTCCCGCGCCCCGCACGCTGACCGGCACCCCGGCGCCGTCGGCCCACGCGAGGGCGGCGGAGACGTCCTCGGTCGACTCCGCCAGCACGAGGGCCAGCGGGGAACCCGCGGGCCGGGCTCGCGAGGTGTCCCTGGCGTAGGGGACGATCGTGTCGGGATCGACGACGACGCGGTCTCCGAGCCGTTCCCTGAGCGTCTGCACAGCGGTCATGCGGTTTCCTTCCCTCCCACACGAGTGTAGAGGCGCGTCGCCGCCGCGGGGCGTGGGAGGATGGGGGAGTGGCGGATCGGGAAGCGGCGCAGGGGGCCGGGCGCTACGCCCCGAGCCCCTCGGGGGACCTGCACCTCGGAAACCTGCGCACCGCGCTCCTCGCCTGGCTGTTCGCGAGGACGAGCGGCCGGCGCTTCCTCATGCGCATCGAGGACCTGGATCGCGCGCGCGACGCGGGCACCGGACTCCGGCAACTCGAGGATCTCGCGAGACTCGGGATCGACTGGGACGGCGAGCCCGTGCTGCAGACGGCGCTGGCGGCGGATCACGAGGCCGCGATCGAGGCGCTGCGCGGTCGGGGGCTCGTCTACGAGTGCACCTGCACCCGTCGGGACATCCTCGCCGCGCCGAGCGCGCCGCACGCGCCGCCGGGGGCGTATCCGGGCACGTGCCGGAACCGGAGCGAGCGCGAACGGGCCGCGGCTCGCGAGGCGATCGCTCCGAGGCGGCCGGCACTGCGTCTGCGCGCTCCCGAGGGGTGGCCTCGCTCGAGTTCGACGATCTGCTGCTCGGTCGTACCCGCGGCGACATCGACGACTTCGTGCTGCGCCGAGGCGACGGGACGGTCGCCTACAACCTCGCGGTCGTGGTCGACGACGCGGACGCGGGGGTGGACCAGGTGGTCCGGGGCGACGATCTCGCATCCTCCACGCCGCGCCAGATCCTGCTCCAGCGGCTCCTCAGGCTGCAATCTCCACCCCTCGTGGAGTACGCGCACGTTCCGCTCGTTCTCCGGCCGACGGGCTCGCGGCTCGCCAAGCGGGACGGCGCGGTCACCCTCGCGGATCTGCGGGAGGCAGGCGTCGACGCCGGCGATGCGCTCGCCCTGCTCGCGGCCTCACTGGATCTCGCCGCGCCCGGGGAGCGCGTCACCGTCGAAGAGCTGCTCACGCGCTTCGACCCCGCTGCGCTTCCTCGCGAGCCCTGGGTCTGGGATGCTCGGTCCATCGGACGATGAACCGCTGCCCGCCTACCTCTTGAGCGCCCTGATGATCCGGGACAGCGCCCGGCCGGCGACCCACACGAAGGGCACGCCGACGGCGAGCAGCGCGATGATATTCGGTTCGAAGCGGGTCACGCCGTCGCGGGTGAGGTACGCGCCGACCGGAACGGCGATCCCGCCGCCGCCTCCGCCCGATCCCTCGCCCTGCGCCTCGGCGGCGTCGGCACCGCCCTCACCGGCGCCGAAGCCGTAGGTGACGCACGCGACCGGCATGATCGCGACGCCGTCGACCTCGACGGCGTCGCCGTAGGCGGAGTGCACTCCGACCTGGGTGACCGTTTCTGCGAGTTGCTTCGTGAGATGTGCCATGCCCCTCACCTTACCCGCTCGAAGTCTTCCGCGGCAGCCCCGTGCTACTCCGCGGCAGCCCCGTGCCTCGCGACCCGGATCACTCCGGGCTGCGGCCGCTTCGGCTCGATGTTGTCGCCCGAGGACACCTGCCTGATGCGGCGGATGACCCAGGGGACGAAGTGCTCGCGCGCCCACACGACGTCCTCCTTGCGGGCCTGGCGCCAGTTCCGCTCGGGCAGCGGAGGAGGATCGAGCGGCGCGAGATCGTTCGGAATGTTGAGCGCAGCGAGAGCGGCCCGCGCGATGGTGTGGTGACCCAGTGCGTTCAGGTGCAGGCGATCGCCGGCCCAGTAGCGGCTGTCCTGCAGCTCCTCGATCGCCCACTGGTCGACCACGACGCAGTCGTGCCTCTGCGCGACCTTGCGCACGTTCTCGTTGAAGATCGCCACCTTGCCCCGGATCGAGCGGAACACCGGCTGGAACGCGACGTCGACTCCCGTGAAGAGCAGGATGGTCGCGCCGCCCTCGCCGAGCCGCTCGATGATCCGATCCAGTCTGGCGGCGACCTCGTCGGGATCGGTGCCGGGACGGATGACGTCGTTCCCCCCGGCGCAGACGCTGATGAGGTCCGGGCGCAGATCCAGCGCCGCCTCGACCTGCTCCTCCGCGACCTGCTGGATCAGCTTGCCGCGCACGGCGAGATTCGCGTAGGAGAAGTCGTCGCTGTAGCCGCCGAGGACCTCGGCGAAGCGATCGGCCCAGCCGCGCAGTCCACCCGGGCTGTCGGCGTCGGGATCTCCCACGCCCTCGGTGAACGAGTCGCCGAGCGCGACGAAGCGCGACCAGGGAGGCTCGACGTCCGGCTGGGCGGTCGGTTGATCCTGTGCCACCTTCAGGCTCCTTCTGGGTTCGAACTGCACTGCGAGTGAAGCTGCTTTCAACTCTACTGGCTCGGCGCACCGCGAGGAGGAGCGATCGGCGATCGCTGAACGGCGGTGATCATCAACTCGCGGTAGTCTGGAACGTTGTGACAGATTCGGATCCAGCCCTCCACCTTCCGGGGACGAGTGCCGCCGAACATCTGCCTCCCGCCTACCCGGAGCGCGCCGCGCGCGGCACCGCCGGCAGCCTGCGCGCCTGGCAGGAGGAGGCGATCCGGCGGTATCTCGAAGCGAGCCCCCGCGACTTCCTCGCCTCGGCGACGCCGGGCGCCGGCAAGACGACCTTCGCGCTGCGCCTCGCCGCGATCCTGCGCTCGAACCACACCGTGCAGCAGATCGTCGTCGTCGCCCCCACCGAGCACCTCAAGACTCAGTGGGCCGACGCCGCGGCACGAGCCGGGATCCGGCTCAACCCGAACTACTCGAACGGCGACGGCCTCGCATACGGCAGGCACTTCCACGGGGTCGCCGTCACCTACGCCCAGGTCGCGATGAAGCCCGTGCAGCACCGACTGCTCACCGAGAGCGCCGACACGCTCGTCATCCTCGACGAGGTGCACCACGGCGGCGACGCCCTCAGCTGGGGCGACGCGATCCGCGAGGCCTACGGCTCGGCCAGGCGCCGGTTGTCGCTCACGGGAACGCCCTTCCGTTCCGACGACGCCCCCATCCCCTTCGTCCAGTACGCACCGCAGGGCGATGGATCCCGGCTCTCGCTGACCGACTACGACTACGGCTACGGGCGCGCGCTCGCCGACGGGATCGTGCGCCCCGTCATCTTCATGGTCTACGCCGGCAAGATGCGCTGGCAGACCTCCGCCGGCGAGGAGATGGAGGCAGCGCTCGGCGAGGGCAACACGAAGGACATCACCTCCCAGGCCTGGCGCACGGCGCTTGATCCCTCGGGCGACTGGATCGCGAAGGTGCTGCGCGCCGCCGATCGACGCCTCACCGAGGTGCGCCAGCAGATCCCCGACGCCGGCGGCCTCGTCATCGCGACCGATCACGCCTCGGCCAAGTCGTACGCGCGGCAGCTGCGGGAGATCACGGGGGAGGAGGTCGCGCTGATCCTGTCCGACGACGCGGGGGCCTCGGAGCGCATCGATTCGTTCTCGCACGGGGACTCCCGCTGGATGGTCGCGGTGCGCATGGTATCCGAGGGGGTCGACGTGCCGCGGCTCGCGGTCGGCGTCTACGCGACCAGCTCGTCCACACCGCTGTTCTTCGCGCAGGCGATCGGCCGCTTCGTGCGGTCGCGGAGGCGAGGCGAGGTGGCGTCGGTGTTCATTCCGAACGTGCCGGCCCTCATGCAGCTCGCGGCCGAGCTGGAGAAGGAGCGCAACCACGTGCTCGAGGGGCCGACGAGCGCCGAAGAGATGTGGGACGCCGAGGCCGCCCTGATGGCCGAGGCCGAGCGGGAGGATCGCGCCTCGTCGGAGCTCGAGGAGGCCGAGTTCACGTACCAGGCGCTCGGATCGGACGCGCACTTCGACCGCGCCGTGTTCGACGGCGCCGAGTTCGGCGGGTACGCCGAGGTCGAGAGCGAGGAGGAGCTCGATTTCCTCGGGTTCCCCGGGCTGCTCGAGCCGCAGGAGGTGAAGGCGCTGCTGCAGCAGCGGCAGGCTCGGCAGGCGCGGCGCTCGGCGACCCGGCAGGGGCTGCTCGAGCATCCGCCGGAGCGCGCCGAGGCGCCCGAGGCGCTGCACCGGACGCTGGGAGAGCAGCGGAAGCTGCTGAACAGCCTGGTGGGCATGTACTCCAAGGTGTCGGGGGAAGCGCACAAGGACATCCACACCGAGCTGCGTCGGGTGTGCGGCGGCCCCGCGGTCGCGCAGGCCTCCGTGACGCAGCTGCAGAAGCGCATCGAACTGCTGCGGCGGCGGCTGCGGCCGTAGGGAGCGGGAGGTCCCGGGAGGTGTCGGGGTCTCGGGCCGCGCCGACGCGCCCGGCGGGATCGGAGTCCGCGTCGGATTCGTATCGCACCCGTATCCGTGCTAAGTTATTCTCTGTTCGGCCGATGAAGGTCCGGAACATTCGCGCGGGTGGCGGAATGGCAGACGCGCTAGCTTGAGGTGCTAGTGCCCGTATTAGGGCGTGGGGGTTCAAGTCCCCCTCCGCGCACGCGAATGAAATGGCCTCCGACCTGGATTTGATTCTCCAGGTCGGGGGCCGTTCTCGTCGAGGCGCTGATCAAGACCGTCGAGCGGCTCCCTCAGCGGTTCCCGTCTCCCAGCCTGAGGCCCGGGAGCACGGAGAGTACGAGCACCGCCGCCGCGAAGGCGAAGACGGTCGGGAACCCCGAGCCGGCTGTCGGCATCGTGAGGAAGGCGAGGCCGGCCACCGCGATCGCCACGGCCGAGCCGGTGGAATCCGAGATGGAGAGCGCGGAGGAGTTGAAGCCCTCGTTCGCCGTCGTCGAGTAGGCGAGGGTGAGCACCGTCAACCGCGGGTAGAGCAGCCCCATCCCGCCGCCAGCGATGCCCCAGCCGATGACGACGAGCCAGGGCATCGCGCCCGACACTGCGACGGCGAAGAGCATGGCGATTCCCGCGAGCAGAAGCGGGACGGCGATGATCACGATCCGCATGCTGCCCATCCGATCGCCGTATCGTCCCTGCGCGAAGGAGGCGAGCGACCAGGCCAGTGCGGCGACGGTGAGGGCCAGGCCCGCGAGCGCAGGACTGAACGCGAAGCGATCCATGAGGAGCTTGGGGATGTAGGTCTCGGCGGCGAGGAACGCTCCTGCGGCCAGGCCGCGCATGAGTATCACGCTGGGTAGCCCCGGGCGGGAGCGGAGCGTCCCCGAGGGCAGCAGCGGCGCGATGGCGACGCCGATGGCCGCGACGCAGGCCAGGGCGATGAGCCAGCCGATCCGGGGCGGCGCCTCGACGGCGAACCCCGCCCCCACGGCGGCCGCTGCGACGGCCGCGGCCAGGAGCATCCGCCCGCCGACGGTGCGACCGCTCGGCGCCCGGTCCCGGGCGGTCTTGTCGTCGGC
>JAPSIU010000535.1 GCA_031178565.1 Leucobacter sp.
TCGCGAAGATCGCGATGCGCCACCGGACGAACTGGGAGCGAGTGAGGGCGGTGTCCATCCCGCCATCGTAATCGAATCGATTCGATCCGTCAGAACCACCGGACCCGCAGCGGGTTATCCTCGGTTGATGAGCACCGGGACGCGACGAGCGACGATCGCCGACGTCGCGCGTGAGGCCGGGGTGTCGACGTCGACCGCGTCCGTCGTGTTCAGCGGCAAGGTGAACGTCGCCGATGCGACCCGCGAGCGGGTGCTCGCCGCCGCGGCCGACCTGGGATACGCAGGTCCCGATCCCCGTGCGGCATCGCTGCGCACGGGCCGCAGCGGCATCGTCGGCGTCGTGCTCGGGGGAGAGCTGCGCCACGCGTTCCTCGATCCGGTGACCACCGCGATGATGGACGGTCTGACCGATGCACTCGCGTCGATCAGCGCCGGCATCCTGCTTCTGCGCGATGATCCCCGCGACGACGAGCCGCCTCCGATCGCCGATGCTCCGGTCGACGCCGTCGTGCTGATCGGCTGCTCGGGGCGCACCCGCGATGCGCTCGAGACGGTGCGGCATCGCGGGCTCCCCGTCGTGGTGATCGAGGGGGATGCCGGAGAAGAGGTTCCGCAGATCTCCCTCGACAATCGCGAGGCGAGCGCCGACATCAGTCGTCGTGTATTCCAACTGGGGCATAAGCGCGTCGCCACGATCACGCTGCCGCTGGATGCCGCGCGGGAGCGTGCTCCGCTCACTCGGGAACGCATCGCCGGAGCCACCGTGCCGGTGACGCTCGACCGGCTGGCCGGATTCCGGGATGTCTTTCCCGACGGACCCGGGGTCACTGCAGCCGGGAGCCTGATCGACGAGGGCTACATCGCTGCTCGAACCCTGCTCGCCGATGACGAGGGGATCGTTCGCGCGGATCGCCCGACCGCGATCATCGCGCAGAGCGACCTGCTCGCGGTGGGTGCCATCCGCGCGACGGAGGAGCTGGGGCTGCGCGTGCCCGACGATCTCACCGTGGTCGGATTCGACGGGATCGCCGCCGACGGACTGGGGTCGCTCGAACTGACGACCGTGGCCCAGCCCGCACTGGCCAAGGGGCGCGCGGCGGGGGAGCAGGTGGCCCGGATGCTCGAGGGCGAGCACGGCGAGTCGGTGCACTTCACATGCGAGTTCCGGGCCGGTGAGACGGCCGCCCCGCCGCGGGCCGGGCGCTGACGGCCGGACGCTGACGGCTCCGCCGCCGCGGGCTGGGCGCTGACGGGTCAGAGCATCTCGAGGGGCACCGGGTGCTGCGGCGCCGGGAACAGCCGGTCGATCTCAGCGAGCACATCGTCTGGCAGCGTGACGCCGAGCACGGCGGCGTTCTGCTGCGCGTGCGCCACCGACGCGGCTTTCGGGATCGCCAGCACGTCGCCCTCGCGGACGACCCATGCCAGCACGAGCTGCGCGGGGGAGAGGCCGACCGAGGCCGCCAGATCGTCCAGGCGCGGGTCGTCGAACAGGCGCGCCTGCTCGAGCGGAGAGTATGCCATGACCGCAATGCTCTGCGATCG
>JAPSIU010000167.1 GCA_031178565.1 Leucobacter sp.
CGAACCCCCGCTCGGCCTCGTCGAGCTGCAGGGAGGACACCCCGAGATCGAAGAGCACCCCGTCGACGCGGTCGAATCCGGCTCCGCGCACGGCATCGGCGATCTCGTCGTAGACGGCGTGCACGAGGACCGCCCGGTCGCCGAACCCCGCGAGCCGTCGGCCTGCGAGAGCGAGCGCCTCCGTGTCGCGGTCGAGCCCGATGATCGTCAGGCCGGGATGCGCCTCGAGCAGTGCGGCGCTGTGGCCGCCCATGCCGAGCGTGGCGTCGACGACGACCGAGTCGTCGCGCCGCGCGGCGGGGGCGAGCAGTTCGAGGCAGCGCTCCAGCAGTACCGGCGTGTGCAGGGCGCGGGGATCGCGTTCGTCTGGCTGAGTCATGTGTCTCCCGGCTAGAACATGCCGGGAATCACCTCCTCCTCGATGTCGGAGAATGCGGACTCCTGCTCGGTCAGGTAGCGCTGCCAGGCCTCGGCGTCCCAGATCTCGGCGCGGGACCCCGCGCCGATGACGGCGAGCTCCCGGTCGAGCCCCGCGTACTCCCGCAGGCTCGCGGGGATCGTGACCCGGTGCTGCTTGTCGGGGGTCTCGGGGTGGGCGCCGGAGAGGAACACGCGGAGGTAGTCGCGCGCCTGCTTCGAGGTGACCGGCGCCTGGCGAATGCGCTCGTGCATCGCCGCGAACTCCTGCTCGCTAAAGAGGTAGAGGCAGCGCTCCTGGCCGCGGGTGATCACGAGTCCCTCCGCGAGTTCGTCGCGGAACTTGGAGGGGAGGATCACGCGTCCCTTGTCGTCGAGCCTGGGCGTGAAGGTTCCTAGGAACACGGCGTCCCTCCTCTCCCCGGCTCGATCTAGGCTCCCACACTACTCCACTTTCCTCCACCACGGGAGCTTTCTGCTCCACTTTGCCGGGGAGAGTGCGCGGGCGGGCCAGGATCGCGCGGATCCCGACCCCTCGGGCGCGATGAGAATCACCCGCACGGTCGCGGAATCGCGGCCCGATGACGGCGGAATCGCGGCCGGATCACGGCCGGATCACGCGAGCGGACCCGCTTCCAGCGCCTGACGCGGGTGCCGGTGGAGCGAAGTGGAGGGCGCCTGCGTTCGTGCGGAGCCTCGAGCCGTTCGTGCGGCGCCTCGAGCCGTTCATGCGGCGCGAAGTGCGACCTCACGGCCGGGAAGCCGCATTTCGCGCCAACTCAACGCCGCACGGGCACGAGCACGCGCACGAGCACGAGCACGCACCCGCGCACGAGCACAGGCGCGGGCACGCGCACGAGCACAGGCACGCGCACCGGCACGAGCACGCGATCACCCCCGCCCGCGCATGAAAAAAAGGGACCGAGGTCGAAACCACGATCCCTGCGAGCCGCGCGTGCCTAGCGCTCGCCCCCCATGCGCTCGTCCCAGCGGCGCTCCATGCGCTCGCTGAAGGACTCCCGACTCTGCCGGGGCCCGTCGCCCGCCTGGCCGGGGGACTCCGCGGGGATATCCGACTCGGGGCCGCGCGAGAGCATCAGCACCACGCCGCCGAGCATGACGGCGAATCCGATCAGCCCCAGCCACAACTGCTGCGCGGCGACTCCGCCGATCAGCACGCCGATGCCGACGACCGTGACGATGACTCCGAGGACCAGCGACCGGTAGTTCACCCGACGGCGCGTCGCCGAGGCGGCGTGCATCACGTCGGCCTCGCTCTGGTAGAGGCGACGCTCCATCTCGTCGAGCAGCCGCTGCTCGTGCTCTGACAGCGCCATGACACCCTCCCAGCGGTCGAAATCCGTTTACGACCAGTCTACGCCACCGCGCCCACGGCTAGGCTAGTCGCGTGCATGAAACGACGCGACTCGCAGGGCTTATTCAGGAGCGGATCGGCGACGTCATCGCCGATCACCGGCGGGCCCTCGAGCCGCTCGGCCCGGACGCCGAGCCCCTCCTCGCCGAGGCCCTCGGGTTCCTCTCGGGGGGCAAGCGCTTCCGGGCGCAGTTCGCGGTCCTCGGCTTCCGCGCCGTCCGCCCGCTCGACCTCTCCGGAGAGGTCGACGACGAGCTCGACGCCGTGCTCGACGCTGCATGCGCGCTCGAGCTGTTCCACGCCGCGGCGCTCATCCACGACGACGTCATCGACCGTTCCGACACCCGGCGCGGGCGGCCCTCCGCGCATCGCCACTTCGCCTCGGTGCATCGGCAGCACGACTGGCGGGGATCGTCGGACCACTTCGGCCTCGCGGGCGCGATCCTGCTCGGAGATCTGCTGCAGTCCTGGGCCGACGAGCTCATGAACTCGGCCTGCGACGCGACCCCCGACCGGGAAGCGGCCCGTGGCGCCAGGGCGCACTTCAACCGCATGCGCAGCGAGGTCGCCGTCGGCCAGTACCTCGACGTCCTCGAGGAGCAGCAGCCGAGCTTCGCCGAGCACGCCCAGCAGCTCGAACGGTCCACCCGCGTCCTCGTCTACAAGTCCGCGAAGTACAGCGTCGAGGCGCCGCTGCTCATCGGCTCGGCCCTCGCGGGGGCGAGCGCCGAGCAGGAGTCGGTCCTCGAGAGCTTCGGGCTCCCCGTGGGCGTCGCCTTCCAGCTGCGCGACGACCTCCTCGGGGTCTTCGGCGACGAGGAGCTCACCGGCAAGCCGAGCGGAGACGACCTCGCCGAGGGCAAGCGCACGGTGCTCGTCACCCTCACACGCGACGACCTGCCCCCGACCCAGCGCCGGATCTTCGACGATCTCCTGGGCACCGACCTCGATCGCGAGCAGATCGCCATGCTGCAGCGCACGATCCGCGAGAGCGGCGCGGTCGAGCGGGTCGAGGAGATGATCTCCCGCAACGTGACGCGAGCGACGGACGCGCTGCGGGGCGCCCCGGTGCGACGCGACGCCGCGGATCTGCTGACGCGCCTCGCGGAACGAGCGGCCCGCCGCGCGTTCTGATCGACGCGCTAGAAGGCGAGCCCCTGCGTCGCCCGCCGCACGGCGCTCTTGCGTCCCGCGTGCAGGGCGTCCACCGGCCGCTCCCCGAGTTCGTCGTTCTCCGCGAGGAGCCACGCGGTGGCCTCATCGCTCGAGAAGCCCGCGTCCATCAGTGCGAGCAGGGTCCCGCGAAGCGGCGGGAGCGGATGGTCGTCCTGGATGAACTCTGAGGGAACCTGCAGCACGCCGTCGACGCGGATGGCGGCCAGGTGGCGGTCCTCGATGAGGCGGTGGATCTTGCCGGGGGTCAGGCCGAATCGATCGACCAGATCGGGGATCGTCAGAAGGGCCGGTTCGGGTGTGGTGTTCTCGGGCACACCTCAACTCTGCCAGCGGGACCCGCGGGAGCGCAATGTGAGCGGCTGCGGCGCGCATTCCGCGTGCGCCCATCGATGTTCCGTAGACTCTCGGCGTGACCCCTGTGCCTACCGACCCGATGATCGGGCAAACGCTCGACGGGCGCTACCTGATCCGCTCGCGCATCGCGCGCGGCGGCATGGCGATGGTCTATCTCGCGAACGATCTGAGGCTGGAGCGGCGCGTCGCGGTGAAGGTGATGCACGACCACCTCGCCGAGGACGAGAACTTCACGCGCCGCTTCGAGCAGGAGGCCCGCAGTGCGGCCCGCCTCTCCCACCCCAACCTGGTGAACATCTTCGACCAGGGGCAGGACACGGGGCGCGCCTACCTCGTGATGGAGTATCTGCCGAGCATCACGCTCCGCGAGCTGCTGAGGCAGCAGAAGCACCTGACCACCGACCAGGCGCTCGAGATCGGCGAGGCCGTGCTCTCGGGGCTCGCCGCCGCTCATCACGCCGGCATCGTGCACCGCGACCTGAAGCCGGAGAACGTCCTCCTCGCGGACGACGGCCGGATCAAGCTGGGCGACTTCGGCCTGGCGCGGGCGGTGAGCGCGAACACGACCACGGGCCAGGCGCTCCTCGGCACGATCGCCTATCTCTCCCCCGAGCTCGTGACGCGCGGTGTGGCCGATGCCCGCAGCGACCTCTACGCCTTCGGCATCATGATGTACGAGATGCTGACCGGGGCCCAGCCGTTCATCGGCGAGCAGCCCATGCAGATCGCCTATCAGCACGCCCACTCCGAGGTGCCGGCTCCGTCGCTCGTGAGTGACGAGGCGACGCCCGAGCTCGACGAGCTGGTGCGCTGGACCACCCAGCGCGATCCCGAGCTCCGGCCGCGGGACGCCGGGGAGGCGCTCGCCTACATCTCGCCGCTGCGTCACGGGCTGACCCCGCCCAATGCGACGAGGGTGCTCCCGCTCTCCGATCTCAACGGTTCGCAGGCCACCCCCTCGACCACGGTTCTCGACGGAGTGCAGCAGGATGCGCTGGTCGCGGGCGCCGCGACCGAGGGAAGGGACGAGACGACCGGCGAGGCCACTGCGGCTCACCCGGAGTCCGCGATCGAGCAGGCGGCGGCGAGTGATCGCAGGCGCACGATCAGGGGCCGGATCATCGCTGCCGCGGTCGTCCTGCTCGTCGCCGTCGCCGGTGCCGCCGGGTGGTGGTTCGGGCAGGGCCCGGGATCGCAGGTCTCCGTGCCCGACATCGGCGGAACCGAGATGGAGACCGCGCAGGCGGCGCTCGCGGAGCGCGCGCTGCTCGTCGAGGTCGTCGAGTGCCCGAGCCTCGAGGTGCCGGCCGGCCTCGCCGTGAGCACCGCACCGGAGGCGGGGACCAGGCTCGACCGCGGCAGCACCGTTCAGCTGTGCCGGTCCACCGGACCCCGGCTGCTGCCGGTGCCGATGCTGGTGAGTCTCCCGCTCGACGCGGCCGAGGCGAGGATCACCGAGGAGGGCTTCGCGTTCGGCGAGGTCGTCGAGGAGCGCTTCGACGAGGCCGAGGAGGGCATCGTCCTCGGCGCGCTGGGCGGCGGCGAGCCGCTGGGCGAGAGCTACCCGGAGCAGGGGCGGATCGACCTCGTGGTGTCCGCCGGGCCGCTTCCGGACGTCGCGGGTCTCCCCGCGGACGAGGCGACGTCGGTGCTCGCCGAGCGCGGCCTCACCGTGGATCCGGCGCTCGGTTCGGAGGCGCACAGCGACGAGGTGCCGGAGGGTCACGTGATCTCGCTGCTCCCCAGCACGGACCCGGTTCGCCCGGGCGACTCGCTCGGCCTGCAGGTCTCCCTCGGACCGGAGCTCTTCGAGGTTCCCGACGTCGCGGGCATGGGTCTGCAGGAGGCGATGGACACGCTCACCGCCGCGGGTTTCACGCCGAGCACGCTCGTGCCGGATCCGCTCAGGGAGTTCGCCGAGGCGACCGGCACGGATCCCGCCGCCGGCGAGCGGGTCCGAGCGGGCACCGGGATCCGCGTCAGGAGCACCATCACGCTGTGACGCGATGGCGCCTCGCGCCTACAGCCGCTTGAGCTCCTCGGCGACCTGGAACGCGAGCTCGAGCGACTGCATGTGGTTGAGGCGCGGATCGCACAGCGACTCGTAGCGGGTCGAGAGCGTCGCCTCGTCGATGTTCTCAGATCCGCCGAGGCACTCGGTGACGTCGTCGCCGGTGAGCTCGACGTGGATCCCGCCCGGGAAGGTTCCCACCTCCCGGTGCGCCTCGAAGAAGCCGCGCAGCTCGTCCATCACGTCGTCGAAGCGCCGGGTCTTGTAGCCCGTCTCGGTCGTGATGCCGTTGCCGTGCATCGGGTCGGTCACCCACAGCGGCGTCGCTCCAGCATCGCGCACGCCAGCCAGGAGGCCCGGGAGCACGTCGCGGATCCTGCCCGCCCCCATGCGGGTGATGAAGGTGAGGCGACCGGGCTCGCGCTCGGGGTCCAGCTTGTCGATGAGGCGCAGAGCGTCGTCCACCGACGCCGTCGGCCCGAGCTTGACGCCGATCGGGTTGCGCACGTGGGAGAGGAACTCCACGTGCGCTCCGTCGAGATCGCGCGTGCGCTCGCCGATCCACAGCATGTGCCCCGAGGTGTCGTACAGGTCGCCCGTGCGCGAATCCACGCGGGTGAGCGGACGCTCGTAGTCGAGCAGCAGCGCCTCGTGGCTGACGTAGAACTCCGTCTGCGTCAGCGCGGCGCTCTCGACGCCGCAGGCCTCCATGAATCGGAGCGCCCGATCGATCTCGGCCGCGAGCGACTCGTAGCGCTGGTTGGCCGGGTTCGAGATGAAGCCCTTGTTCCACTCGTGCACCTGGCGCAGGTCGGCGAACCCGCCCTGCGTGAACGCGCGGATGAGGTTCAGCGTGGACGCGGAGACGTGGTAGCCCTGGAGCAGGCGGCGCGGATCGGCAGCCCGGGTCTCGGGTGTGAAGTCGTAGCCGTTGACGAGGTCCCCGCGGTACGCCGGGAGCGTCACCCCCTCGCGCGTCTCGCTGTCGCTCGAGCGCGGCTTGGCGAACTGGCCGGCCATGCGGCCGACCTTGATGACGGGCATCGAGGCGCCGTACGTGAGCACCACGGCCCTCTGCAGCAGCGTCTTCA
>JAPSIU010000536.1 GCA_031178565.1 Leucobacter sp.
GCTCGGCCTGACGCTCTGGAACTCCCAGACGCAGCGCGACCCGATGTTCACGCAGCTCGTCGTCACGGGGTCCGCCGTCTCGGTCGTCCTCCTCGTCGTGCTCATGGTCTCGCTGCAGCGCTTCTGGAAGGCCGACCTGACCGCGGGAGCCTCGAAGGGCTGAGCGGATGCCGCGTCAGCCCTTCCGCTGCATCCGGTAGTCGCTGGGACTCACCCCGTGCACGCGGCTGAACTGGCGTGAGAAGTAGAAGGGGTCGCCGTAGCCGATCTCCCGCCCGATCTCGCCGACGTGCAGCTCGGTGGTGTCGAGGAGCGTGCGCGCCCGCGCCATCTTGAGCGCGGTGTGGTAGGCGAGCACTCCGCCTCCGGTGGCGTCACGGAAGAGCGCACCGAGGTGCGACGTCGAGACGCCGACGAGCCGGGCGAGCTCCGAGACGCGGATGCCGCCGTCGACGCGCTCCTCCAGGTAGCGCATGGCGCGCTCGAGCGGTTCTCCCTGCTCGGGGAGGCGTCGATCGACCGCGATCTGGGTCATGAGCCGCCAGGCCACGCCGGCCGTCGCGAGCAGACGCGCCGGCGACTGGTCCCGCTCGAGGGAGGTGACGATCTCGTCGAGGAGCGCGGTGACACGATCGGCGGCGCGCAGCGAGATGATCGGGCGGTCGAGGCTCGCCTCGGCCGCCTCCCAGAGGTCGCCGAGGTCGCTGCCCCGGAGGTGGCACCACCAGATCGTCCATGGCGAGTCCGGGTCCGCGCCGTAGGAGTGCGGCGTGTGCGGCGGAAGGAGGGCGACGGTCGACGGGCTCACGCGCACCCGCTGGCCGCCGAGCCCGACCCAGCCAGAACCGGCGACGCAGAGGATGACGATCGCCTCGGGCGCTCCCTCCTTCCGAACTCGCAGATGGCGCTCCGCCACCGGGAAGTAGCCCGCGTCGGTGACGACGAGCCGACGGGTCACCGGCCGGTTCAGCGCCTCGGCGACGAGCGGTCGCGGCACGACGCACAGGCGCTGGTTCTCGAACCCTTCGCGACGTTCCATCCAGCCATCGTGCCATGTCGTGGATTCGTCCATGCCGGTCGGATGATCGATCATTGGCCGGCGGAGATCCCGCGCTTAGCGTGGACGACGTGAGCACCGAGCACCCCCGAATCGAACTTCCCGAGGCGCCCCGCCGAGAGCGCGAGCGCCTCGATGCGGGCGGGGTCGCCTGCTGGGAGGCCCCGCTTCTCATCGAGACGTATGAACCGGCCGAGCCCGACCGGTATCCCCTCTTCCTCGATCGCCGGGTGTACCAGGGCTCGAGCGGCCGGGTCTACCCGATCCCGTTCGTCGACCGCATCGCGACGACTCGTACCCCCCGCGAGTGGCGCGCGATCCACCTCGAGAACCGCTGGATCCGGCTCGTGCTGCTGCCCGAGCTGGGTGGACGCATCCACATCGGCTACGACAAGACCCGCGACTACGACTTCTTCTACCGCAACAACGTCATCAAGCCGGCCCTCGTGGGCCTCGCCGGCCCGTGGGTGTCGGGTGGCG
>JAPSIU010000537.1 GCA_031178565.1 Leucobacter sp.
ACATCGGCCAGGCCTGCACCGCGGCGAACCGGATCATCGTGCACGAGTCGGTCGCCGACGAGTTCGCGCGTCGGGTGGGCGAGAGGGTCGCCGCCATGACGATCGGACGCGGCGCCGACGAGGGCAACGACATCGGCGCGCTCGTCGAGGAGAAGGCCGTGACCAACACGGCCCGTCTCGTCGCCGATGCGGTGGAGACCGGCGGCGCGATCGTGACCGGCGGCGAGGTCATCGACGGCCCCGGGAACTTCTTCCAGCCGACCGTGATCGACAAGATCAGCCCGCAGGCTGCGATCATGCGCGAGGAGATCTTCGGGCCGGTGCTCGGGATCGTCCGCTTCTCCACCGAGGAGGAGGCCGTCGAGATCGCCAACAACACCGAGTACGGGCTCGTGAGCTACGTGTTCACGGAGAACCTCGCCCGCGGGCACCGCATGATCGAGAAGCTCGAGACCGGCATGATGGGCCTGAACACGGGCCTCGTGTCGAACGCGGCGGCTCCGTTCGGCGGCGTGAAGCAGTCGGGCATCGGCCGCGAGGGCGGCTTCGACGGGATCCACGAGTTCCTGTCGAGCAAGTACACGCTCATCCCGCGCACGTAAGCGCGGCGCCTGCGTGACGCGGGGCCCGGGATCCGTCGAATTCGGATCCCGGGCCCCGCCTCGTGCGTCAGGCGTCGATCTCCCCCCACCACAGCGCCGTCTCGCCGTAGCGCTTCTCGCGGACGAGGGCGAGGCCCTCGGGCCAGGCCGGCTCGGGAGTGCGACTGCTGCGCTCCACGAGCACGGCCGCGTCGGGGGCGAGCAGGGGGATGAGCGCGGCGAGGTTCGCCGAGAGCTCGCGCTCCCCGAGGTCGTAGGGGGGATCGAGCAGGGCGACGTCCCACACGGGGCGGGGGGAGCGTTCGGCCGCTGCATCGAGGTAGCTCTGCACCGACTGGCGCACGACCTCGATCCGAGGGACGGAGGCCGTCGATCCGTCGCCCTCCCCGCGGCCGACCCGCGCCCGCTCGAAGGCGCCGAGCACGGTGCGCGTGTTGCGCCCGGCCACCTGCGCGGCCTGGGGGTGCTTCTCGACGAGCGCGACCGAGGCCGCGCCGCGACTCGCTGCCTCGAGACCCAGGGCGCCCGATCCCGCGTAGAGGTCGAGCACACTCGCTTCGGAGACGAGACCCCACGACTCGAGCGTCGAGAAGATCGCCTCGCGCACCCGGTCGCTCGTCGGCCGGGTGCCCGATTTCGGCACGTCGAGGCGCAGAGATCCGGCGACGCCCGCGATGATCCTGGTCATTCCACGAGGGTACCGTGCCGGCCACCGTCGCCGTCGCTGCAGTCGCGGCCGTGCCATCGCCGACCGGCAGATCGCCGTCCTGGGCCACCGATAGCCTTGATGCATGACCCAGGTCGGCCTCGACACCAGTCTCGACGGCGTTGTGGGCGCGCGTACCGCGAAGCCACTCGCCCGGGCCTTCGACGTGCGCACGGTGGGCGAACTGCTGCTCCACTTCCCGCGCCGCTATTCGCGCC
>JAPSIU010000538.1 GCA_031178565.1 Leucobacter sp.
GGGGCTCGTCACGCCGGAGCGGACGAAATCGGGCTACCGGAAGTTCTCGCAGGAGCACATCGAGCGGCTGCGCCTGATCCTCACCCTGCAGCGCGACCACTATCTGCCGCTGAAGGTGATCGCGGAGGTGCTCGAGGAGGTCGACGAGGGCCGCGACCCGATCATCCCGGGGGCTTCGCCGCGGAGCGCCTCGAGTGTGCTCTCACCGAAGCGGGTGCTCAGCAGTGAGGAGCTGCGGCGCGCGACGGGCGCGAGCGCGCGCTTTCTCGGGGAGGCGATCGCGGCGGGGCTGCTGCCGGCCGCGGAGGTGTTCCCGCACGACGCGGTGGCGCAGCTCACGGCGCTGCTGAGGCTGGCGGAGCGCGGGATCACCCCCCGTCATCTGCGCGCGCTGCGGCTCGCGGCGGAGCGCGACGCGGAGCTGATCTCGCACGCTGTGTCGACCCGGGGCGTGAAGAGCGGCACGCCGCTCAGCGGGGAGGACTCCCTGGAGCTCGCCGGCTACCTCGACACGGTGCGCTCCGGCGTGTTGCGGAGGCGGTTCGGCAGCCTCTGACCGCCCGGGGTTCGGCGTGTTTTCAACCTTAAAGTTCAACTTGAGGTCGACACGCCGAAATTGCGTCTCGACGGTCGTTGCACCCGGGTCCCCCGATGGGTAGCGTTGATGGAGTTCGGCGCGCTGTGTTCGTGTCGCAGCCGCCGTGGAGAAAGGAACGCAATGGAGACCACTGAACCGCCGTTCGGTGAGACGGGGTCGGGAGAGCAGCCGACCTCGATCGCTTCCGATCTCCTCTTCGACGACGGGCTTCCCCGGCCCAATCAGGACGGCGGTTTCAAGGGCGCAACGGCCGCCCGCGCCGCGGGCATCAGCTACCGCCAGCTCGACTACTGGGCGCGCACGGGGCTCGTCGAGCCGACCGTCCGCGGCGCCAAGGGCTCCGGATCCCAGCGCCTCTACGGATTCCGCGACATTCTCGTGCTGAAGCTCGTGAAGCGCCTGCTCGACACGGGCATCTCGCTGCAGCAGATCCGCACGGCGGTCGCGCAGCTGCACGAGGCCGGTGTGCACGACCTCTCTCAGACGACCCTCATGAGCGACGGAGCGAGCGTCTACCTCTGCACCTCGAACGACGAGGTGATCGACCTCGTGAGCCGCGGTCAGGGAGTGTTCGGGATCGCGGTCGGCAAGGTCCTCCGAGAGGTCGAGACCTCGCTCGTCGACATGGACGAGCACCGCGAGCAATCGACGGACTCCGTCGACGAGCTCGCCGCCAGGCGGGGCACGAAGAAGATCTCGTAGCCGACGGGCCCGGCCTTCGGGCGTCGTGCAGGCTATGGGTCTTTGGCGCGCTACGCGTCCTCGGTGACCGTCGCGGTGCGGCCGGGCGTCTTCGCAGCCGGCGCCGCGGTGATCCCCGCCGAGCGGAGGATGCGATCGAGCACGAGGTCGAAGTTGCCCGCCATCTCCTGCGAGGCCTCTCCCGGCCACATGTGGACGGGCTTCGCCGCTCCCTGGGCCTGCTG
>JAPSIU010000168.1 GCA_031178565.1 Leucobacter sp.
GGCGATGCCGCCGACGCGCTCGCCCGGACGGCGTCGAGCGTCTACGAGCTGCTCGAGACGACACTCGCCGCGTAGAGCCGGGAGCTGCGGTTGATCGAGGCGCAGGAATCGTATGCCCGCCCGAGCATGCGCTTCGTGGTGCGCAGGATCCGGTGAGGCCGCGAGCTCTTCTCAGTGGCGCACGATCACGATCCCGATGAGCGAAAGCGCCGCGCAGAGGAGCAGCATGCCGGGCCCCGCCAGGAGTGCCGCGCCGTATCGCTTCGCCGCGAGGAGCCGCACGCTCTCGAGGCTCGCGGTGCTGAACGTCGTGTAGCCTCCCAAAAAGCCGACCGTCGCGATGCCCACTACGGGGTGGTCGAGCGCGAGACCGGTGAGCAGGCCGAGTGCGAGGGATCCGCTGAGGTTGATCACCATGATGCCCCAGGGGAAGCGCATCCGCACTCCGACCGGCAGGCTGTGGTCGACGAGGTGACGCGCCGCGGCCCCGAGTCCTCCTGCGACGGCGATCCCCAGCGCGAGCGCGGCCGCGCTCATCGCCGCGCTCCTCTCACGTGGCGTCTTCGAGCGCGCACCGCCTGTGTGCGCCGCGCGCGCGTCGTCCGCGCGCGAAGAGCTCGCGCCGCGAGGATGCCGAACCAGCTCGCCACCGCCCCGCCGACGAGTGTGGCCGTCCCGTAGACCGCTGCGATCGCGAACCGGTTCTCGAGCACCAGTTCCGCGAGCTCCGTGGAGAGCAGGCTGTAGGTCGTGAATCCGCCGAGCAGGCCCGTGCCGAGCAGGAGGCGGGCGGTCCGTCGGCTACCGCGGTCCGACCCGGCGAGATTCAGCGCTTCCACGAGCATCCCGAGCAGGAACGCGCCGCCGACGTTGATCACGAGAGTGCCGAGCGGCAGGCCGGAGAAGACCTCGCCGGCGCCCGGCTCGCCGATGGCACCGCCGAGCAGAGAGCGGGCCAGGGTGCCGAGCGCACCGCCGAGCGCGACGAATCCGAGGTCCGGGAGCGGAACGGCGGCTCGCGGTGCGCCCTCGAGTTGCGCAGCACGGCGCCCCTCGGTCACGGCGAGCCCGTCCCGGGCGGCGTCTCGTCCTCGGTCATGTGCCCCTCGCTCATCGGATCTCCATCCTGACACAGCCGCGCGACCGGCGTAGCCTGAACAGCATGGACGCAGGCACTGACGCACCCGACGCACCCGAGGCGCACGACACACCCGACGCACCGCTCGAGCCGCTCGGCGACACCGACTTCCAGCGGGTCCTCGTGGTGGTCGCCCACCCCGACGATATCGAGTACGGCACGTCGGCGGCGGTCGCCTCCTGGACCGCGAGGGGCATCGAGGTCGGCTATCTGCTCCTCACCTCGGGTGAGGCGGGCATGCGGCGTCCCCCGGAGGAGGCCGGACCGCTGCGCGCGGAGGAGCAGCGGCTCGCCTGCGAGGCCGTCGGGGTGAAGCATCTCACGATCCTCGATTTCCCCGACGGGACCCTCATGTACGGCCTCGAACTCCGGAAGGCGATCGCGCGCGAGATCCGCGCCTTCCGCCCCGACGCGGTGGTGTGCGGTTCGGGGGCGCTCTTCGTCGGATGGGGCATCGATCACGCGGACCACAGGGCGGCCGGCCTCGCGACGATCGACGCCGCGCGGGACGCCGACAACCGCTGGGTGTTCCCCGAGCTCCTGCGCGACGAGAACCTCGCTCCGTGGGGCGCGACCTGGCTGCTGCTCTTCGGGACTCGACCCACCCACTTCGTCGACATCACGTCCGAGGCGGCCGATCGGGCCGTCGCCTCGCTCGCGGCGCACGAGGCCTACCTGGCGGATCTCCCCTGGCATCCGGCGCCCCGGGACTTCGTCCCCGAGCTGCTGCGCGCCCAGGGCGGCCTCGCCGGAGTTCCGCTCGCCGTCACTTTCGCCGTGCACCGGCTCCGCATGGAATAGGCGGACGAACCCCTCGGCCGAACCTTCGCCGGATCGCTCAGCCGCGATCCTCGGATCCGACGCGGATGCCGCTCCGCTCGACGAGCACCACGAGCGCGACCATCACGACGGCGGCCGCTGGAACGGGCCACGGCAGGAACGCACAGGCCGCCAGCGCGAGGCCGCCGATGGGGACGAGCGCCCTCGTCGGTCCCGTCAACCGGTGCCGCAGGATGAGCGCCCACACCCCGATCACGAAGATCCCCACCGGCACCGTGAGCGCAGCGGCGGCCGATGCCGGCGGCAGGTGGGATGCACCGGTCTCGACGTCGAGGAGTACCGAGAGGCCCGCAGAGAACGCCCCAGCGGCGGCGAACACCGCGTAGTGGCCGTACCCGAACACGATCGCGGACCGGAGGTCGCCGAGGCGGTCGGCGACGCTCGTCGAGAAGTACAGCCACCACATGCCGGCCGCCAGCAGGAAGCCGCTCACGCCGATCGTGACGAGGGCGCCGAGCTGCGTGGCCTCCTCGATCGCGGCGGCGACGGCGAACGCGCTCGGCACGAGCGGGAACGCGATCCAGGCGAGCTGCGCGAGCGTGACGCCCGTCGCGTAGCGCAGTGCCGTGCGCCGCAGTGCGGGATGGCTCGCGGAGGCCCTGAGCCACTGCGCGACGAGCGCGAGCCGCATGATCACGTACCCGAGGATGATGACGCGGAAGTCATTCGCGGTCATCGCTGCGCCGGTGCCGACCGCGAGCACGACGACGCCGCCCATCTGCGTGAGTGTGAGCAGCCGATACACCCAATCGTCGGTGTCGAATGCACTCGCGAACCAGGTGAAGTTCACCCACGCCCACCAGACGGCGAAGAACACCATGAGATAGCTCGTGACGCCGCTGCCGATGTGGGCCTCCGATTCGGCGTGGTGCAGCTGAGCCGAGGCGAGAGCGATCCTACGTCCCCATGCGGCTCCTCAGGATCTGGAGGGCGCGATCACGAACGGACGAGGCGCGAGATGGCGTCGCTCGCCTCCTTGAGCTTCGCCGTGCCCTCCTCGTCGCCGCGCTTCGCCGCGTCGAGGACGCAGTGCGCGAGATGATCGTCGAGCAGCCCGGTCGCGACACCCTGCAGCGCACGGGTGAGTGCGCTGACCTGCGTGAGGATGTCGATGCAGTAGGTGTCTTCTGCGATCATCCGGGATATGCCGCGCGCTTGACCCTCGATGCGACTCATGCGCTTGAGGTACGCATCCTTGTCGCTGATGTAGCCGTGCTCGCCCGGGCGCTCGGCCGGCGAGGGCGCCGTCGGCACCGCGGCTCCGCGGCGATCCGGATCCGCCGTTCGATCGTCGTTCTCCGCGACGGCGTTCGTCGCCTCCACTGCGCTCATATTCTTACTCCCCTCGTTCCGGACACGCGCGGCGCGCGCTGCGCGACACGCGCTGTACCGGTTCACCCGCATGGCGGATACCCCGACGGGGTATGCCATTACCAACGGGGTTCTCGCGGACGATATTCCCGCAGGCATACGCCCGGCTGGGCATACGCCCGGCGCCCCGACCGATGTCGACCCCTTGCCCGCGCACCCCGCCTCCGGTAAGCAGGAATGGAGTGCAGAACCGTATCCCGAGGTGAAGGAGCGTACGTCATGACCATCTTCCAGGCGGAGGGCCTCGTCATCGACTGGACCCAGATGCCCACCTACAACACCATCATGTCGCTCATGGCCGGTGCCGGACTGCTGACACTCGTCTGGCTCGGGCGCGATCTCCAGGGCGGCCGGATCGCACGGCTGGAACCCTGGTCGCTCGCACTCGCGGTTCCGGGGTTCATCCTCACGACCACCGGTCTGCACATGACGGTGACCTGGCCCCTCGCGAAGTACTTCCCCTTCGACAACATCATCTTCGGCGAAACCAGTCTCGGCTTCGGCGTTCTCCTCCTCGCCGGAGCCTTCTACCTGTGGAAGCGGGGCGAGAGGCTCCTGCAGGAACCCGATCCGGCTGCAGAGCTGGCCTCTGCGGCACGGCCCTTCGGGTTGATCGTCGCCGGGCTCGGCCTCAGTCTCATCGCCATCATGTTCGCCGGTCTGATCTTCCAGCTCTTCGCGGCGCCGCCCGAGGAGCCGATCTCAGGCGCCTTCGCCGAGTACCCCTGGGTCGAGGCGACGTTCATGTCGGGCCTCTTCGGGCTGGTCGGGATCGGAGCCGTCCTCTTCCCGTTCTCCTTGAAGGGCTTCAGCTCGACCGAGAAGCCGTCCGCGATGCAGCGTCTCGTGGGAGTCGTCTGGGGCCTCGCGGGCGCCGTGTTCCTGCTCTTCGGAGCGCTCAATTTCTTCACCCATATCGGACTCATCGTCAACACGATGGGGTGAGCGCCACTCGATCGACGATCGGCGTCGCGAGTACCGCTCGCCGGGTGCACCGGGTCGCCGGAGCGGACGGACGGACGGGACAGAGTGCCACCTGCACTGCCGAAAGGTCAACCCCCTCGTGCTTCTGGCGCCGACGATCGAGCCTTGAGGATACGACGGACGAACGAACTCCGCCGGAGGAACGCCACCGGCGGAACGTCCGGGATTCGCGCCGAGGTGAAGGAGTATCGAGATGACCAAGCGATCCAGTGCCGATCACCATGACGGCGAACCGGCCGCAGTCGCGGCCGAACGCGGGCCCACACGACGTGAGGACGTGCTGGACCGGGAGCAGGAGCGATTCGGCGGATTCAAATGGGGGTCGGCGTTCTTCGGCTGGCTCACCGCGACGGGCACCGCCGTGCTCCTCACCGCCGTGCTCAGCGCTGTCGGAGCGGGTGTCGGACTCGGGGCGACCGATGGAGATGTGCAGGATGCGGCCGACGAGCTGACGAGAAACGCCGACACCGTGAGCATCATCGGCGCGATCGCTCTCGCCGTGGTGCTGTTCGTGGCGTACTACTGCGGCGGATACGTGGCGGGGCGCATGGCGCGATTCTCCGGCGCCAAGCAGGGCGTCGCGGTCTGGATCTGGGCGGTCGCGATCGCGATCATCGTCGCGATCCTCGCGGCTGTCGCGGGATCGCAGTTCAACGTCCTCGGCACCCTCAACAGCTTCCCCCGGATTCCGATCGATGAGGGAACACTCACGACCACCGGCATCGTCACGGCGATCCTCGTCGCCATCATCAGCCTGGTCGGCGCGATCCTCGGCGGGATCGCGGGCATGCACTACCACCGTAAGGTCGACCGGGCCGGGCTCGGACGCTAACCGCTCGCGCCGAACCATCGAACCACCGCTCGGACGGGAAGGAGAACGAAGCATCATGATCGATTCCAGCAGTGTCAACAGCGTCTTCGACGCCGCGGTCGTCGACCCCGAGGGCGAGAGGATCGGCACCGTCAAGCAGGTGTACCTCGACCCCGATACCGGTCAACCCCTGTTCGCAACCGTCGCAACGGGGCTCTTCGGCGCGTCGGAGTCGTTCGTGCCGCTGCGCGACGCGGCGTTCGACGGCGAAGAGCTGCGTGTCGGCTACGACAAGGACACGGTCAAGGATGCGCCCCGCATCGACGCCGACGGCGCGATCTCGGACGTGGAGCAGGACCGCATCTGGGACTACTACGACGGACTCGCCGAGGACGAGTCGAACGAGGGGGTCGCGGCCGAGATGGCGGACGGCCCGTCCGAGCGGGTCCGGCTGCGCAAGTACGTGATCACCGAGCAGGAGGGCGTCGTCGCGCCCCTGCAGTACGAGGAGGTCACGCTCGAGGGAGGATCGGCTGCGACCCGGAGCGACGCTGCCCCGGGGACCCGGCCGGACGACCGATCCGGGGACGGCCCGAAACACGGCGGCGCACGATAACGCGAGGCGTTGTGCGGCGCTGTGAGGCTCAGTGAGGCGACGTGCACGGAAGGCAGGGGCACCCGTCACTCATAAAAAAAAACTCCCGATCGGGAGGCCCGGAAAGGCTCTCTGATCGGGAGTTTTGGTGGATCTGAGGGGACTCGAACCCCTGACCCCCTGCATGCCATGCAGGTGCGCTACCAGCTGCGCCACAGACCCGTGGAAGTCGGACGAATGCTCACCCGACAACTCTTCTACTTTACACCATCGTCCCGCGAGGAATGCAAATCGGCGGGGGCGTCCAGCATCGGTGCGATGTCGATGAGGGGGCAGTCCTGCCACAGCCGCTCGAGCTGGTAGAAGTCGCGCTCCTCCTGGTGGAAGACGTGCACGATGAGGTCGCCGAAGTCGATGAGCACCCAGCGACCGCCCTCTCGCCCCTCGCGGCGGAGCGTGCGAACCCCGTTCCCGTTCAACGCGTCCTCGATCGCATCCGAGATCGCCTGCACGTTCCGCTCGACGGCGCCGGTCAGGATCAGGAAGACGTCGGCGAGCCCGAACTGCTCCGAGACCTCCAGAGCGACGGGAGCAGTGGC
>JAPSIU010000169.1 GCA_031178565.1 Leucobacter sp.
CAAAAGAATCACACCCACCACAACCCCAAACAGGGCCACAATGGACGGGATATAAAAATTTGGCATTTGACAATCAAGTGCACACTATTGAGTTCTCAAGGACCAGACACCCCCCATACACACCCAACCGGGCTTCCGAAGAGCAACCTTGTCAATCTACCACATCAGGCTGAGCATCTTATGCTCGTGCTGCTGCTTTCGCAACGCATGGCATTTGATCTTGCCCGAAGGCAAGGCCACCGCTGTGGTGAGATCGAGAATCTAACTGTACCCACTCGCGCTGAACTTATCAAGTCCCGCTGGGGCGATCTCAGTCAGATCCGATATCCGCTCGCCGGCCGGGCCGCTCTCGCTTTCCGCCGTCTCGCTGACAAGGGAATACATTACGCGGATCACCCGGTGCCTGCAACACGGAGTCGGATCCCGGGCGTGTCTCCGCGTGATTCCGCCGAAGTGCCCCGGACGAGCCTCGCCGCCCGTCCATCGCCGTCCCGGCGAAACCCCGACGAAAGTGGCGAAAGTGCGCTCGGCCCCGCGGATCCCGGGCGTGGCGCGTGCCGAGATCCCACCCGGCCGCGTCACGGGTCGAGTGCTTAGATAGACGGGTGAATGAGAGCATCCCCGCACGACCACTCCCCTCCCCCGCGGATTTCGGCTTCGACGTGGAACAGCGCCTCGAGTCGGGCGGCGCCCGGGGAACGAGAGAGCAGCCTCTCGGCCGGGCGGGTGTCATCCGCACTCCCCACGGCGAGATCCGGACCCCGGCCTTCATCCCGGTCGGCACCAAGGCGACGGTGAAGGCGATGCTGCCCGAGACCGTGCGCGCACTCGGCGGGCAGGCGGTGCTCGCCAACGCGTACCACCTGTTCCTGCAGCCGGGCAGCGACATCGTGGACGAGGCCGGAGGCCTCGGCCAGTTCATGAACTGGGACGGCCCGACCTTCACCGACTCCGGCGGATTCCAGGTGATGTCGCTCGGCGTCGGCTTCAAGAAGGTGATCTCGATGGCGCAGCACGAGCACGCGAGCTCCGAGGTCATCGCGAAGGACAAGGAGCGCCTCGCGCACGTCGACGAGGACGGGGTCACCTTCAAGTCCTTCCTCAACGGCGACCGCCACCGCTTCACCCCGGAGGTCTCGATGCGCATCCAGCACCAGCTCGGCGCCGACATCATCTTCGCCTTCGACGAGTGCACCACGCTGCTCAACACCCGCGTCTACCAGGAGGACTCGGTCGATCGCACCGCGCGCTGGGCCGTCCGCTGCCTCGACGAGCACGCGAGGCTGACCGAGGAGCGCTCGCATCGTCCGTACCAGGCGCTTCTCGGAGTGGTCCAGGGCGCGCAGTACGAGGACCTGCGGCGCAGGGCCGCGCGCGGCCTCGCCGAGATGACGGGGGCCGACGCGACGGGTCAGCGCTTCGACGGCTTCGGGATCGGGGGCGCCCTCGAGAAGAGCGAGCTCGGAACCATCGTCGGCTGGGTGAGCGACGAGCTGCCCGAGAACAAACCCCGCCACCTCCTCGGGATCTCGGAACCGGACGACCTGTTCGCGGCCGTGGCCGCCGGCGCCGATACCTTCGACTGCGTGGCCCCCTCGCGTCAGGCGCGCGGCGGCACCATGTACTCGAGCTCCGGGCGGATCAACGCGAAGGCCGCCACGCAGCGCCGGCGCTTCGAGCCGCTCGACCCGGAGTGCGATTGCTACACCTGCGAGAACTACACCGCCGCCTACCTGCACCACCTCTTCAAGGCGAAGGAGATGCTCGGATCCACACTCGCGACGATCCACAACGAGCGCTACATCGTGCGGCTCGTCGATCGGATCCGCGAGAGCATCATCGATGACACCTTCCTCGAGCTTCGGGACGAGGTGCTCGGCCGGGTCTACGGTCTCGACGTCGCCCGCGAGGCCGGGGCTCGACCCGTGCCGGCGGGTTAGGCGGTCTGCCGCGCCTCGGCCGCCCGCACCGCCCGGATCACCCGCGTGGTGACGGGCAGCAGCACGATCTCGGCCAGCACCTTGACCACGTAGCCGAGGACGACGTACATCACGAAGTCGATCCCGGTGATGATGCCGGCGAACGCGATCGTGCAGAACAGCAGCGTGTCGACGAGCTGGCCGACCACGGTCGAGCCGATGAGGCGGGTCCGCAGGAAGCGACCCTGGGTGCGCCGGCGCAGGCGATCCAGCACCCACGCGTTCATGAGCTGCCCCACGACGAACGCGACGAGGCTCGCCGCGACGATCCGCGGTACGAAACCGAGCACGGCCGCGAAGGCCTCCTGGTTCTCCCAGCCCTCGGCGGGCGGCGAGATCTGCACCGCGAGGATCGTGAGCGAGGCGACGAGCGCGAGCGCGAACGCCGTGAAGATCGCGCGCCGCGAAGCCTTCAGCCCGTACACCTCGGCGAGCACGTCGCCCAGGATGTATGCCAGCGGGAAGAGGAACACTCCCCCGTCGAACACGAGCGGCAGCGAGACGTCGCCGAACGCGATCGCACCGAACGCGATCGGCTTCACGGCGACCACGTTCGAGATCAGCAGGATGCCGACGAACACCGCCGAGATGGCGGCGTAGCGGGCACCGGCGGAGGCCGCCCGGGCTCCCGGCGTCAGATACCTCGTCTGCTCGGGGATCGCCTCATCGCTCACGGTTCCGCCCCCGATTCTCGTGTCACTCATCGATCATCCCCACTCCGAGCGCTCCTCGGATCATGTCCATGTTCAGTTTCGCCGCGACGCGCGCGCCGTTGCCCGCCGCGATGATGAGCTGCTGCGGCCCCGGCGGCACGATGTCCCCCACGGCGTACACCCCGCGCATCGACGTCTCACCGCGGTCGTCCACCACGACGAGACCCCAATCGTCGCGCTCGATCTCCTCCTCGCCCATGAACTCCACGGGCGCGTGCCACCGCGGACGCACGAAGCCTCCCACGCGCGGGATCACCTCGCCGTCCGCGAGACGAACCCCGGTCATCTCCGCGCGTTCGCCGACGATGTCGTCGATGGCGCGTCGCTCGACCCGGATCCCGATCTCGGCGAGCTGCGCCTCCTGCTCGGGCCGCACGGTGTCGGCGCCGTTCGTGAACACGATGAGATCCGAGCTGAAGCGGCTGATGAGCAGCGCTCGTGCGAAGACGTCGGTGGTCTCGCCGATGAGCACGAGCGGCTTGTCGGTCTTCTCGAACCCGTCGCACTCGACGCAGCTGTGCAGAGCGGTCCCGTAGTACGCGCGGATCATCGGGAGCGGAGGAAGCTCCTCGGTGAGCCCGGCCGCGATCAGCACGCGCCTCGCGACGAACTCGACGTCGGAGGATCCTCGGATCCCGGTCCCCCGGACTCGGAAGCCGATGCCGTCGGGGAACCCGACCGCGAGGGCCTCGTCGCGATCGAGGGGCGTCGCCTCCCGCGCCATCGCCTGCGCGTACCGCGAGGTGGGATACGCCTCGAACTCCTCGCGTCCGAGTCTGCGCAGCTCGAGCGGCGACGCGCCGTCCCTCGTCAGGAAGCCGTGCGACTCGAGCGTCGCCGAGTGCCGCGGCCGATTGCTGTCGAGGATCGCGATGCGCCGGTTGGCGCGGACGAGCTGCAGCCCGGCGGAGAGCCCGGCCGGGCCCCCGCCGATGATGGCGACGCCGATCGGCGGCTCGGCGTCGCTCCGAGCCGTATCCTCTGCGACGGAAGCGGTCACGATCACTCCCCCGCGGCGAGGTGCTCCGCGAGTCTGCGCAGCCGCGCCAGAGAGACCTCGCGGCCGAGCAGCTCGAACGACTCGAACAGCGGCGGAGAGACGCGGCGCCCCGACGCCGCGACGCGGAGCGCGCCGAAGGCGACGCGGGGCTTGAGCCCGAGCCCGTCGACGAGCGCCGCCTGCAGGGCGGCCTGGATCGGTTCGGTCCGCCACTCGCTCTCGGGAATCGCCTCGAGCGCGGAGATCCCCGCTTCGAGCGCCCGAGGAGCATCATCCTTCAGGGATTTCAGCGCGTCCTCCTCGTACACGAGGGAGTCGGTCTGCACGAACAGGAAGCCGAGCATCCCCGTCACCTCGGAGAGCACGGTCACCCGGCTCTGCACGAGCGGGACGGCCCGGCGGATCACCTCGCGCTGGTGCTCGCTCGGCTCGATCGGGAGGACGCCGCCCGCGACGAGGTACGGCAGGATCCGCTCGCCGAAGTCCTCCTCCGAGAGGAGGCGGATGTGATCGGCGTTGATCGCGTCGGCCTTCTTCTGGTCGAAGCGGGCGGGATTCGGGTTGACGTCGGCGACGTCGAACGCCGCCACCATCTCCTCGCGGGAGAAGACGTCGCGATCCGGAGCCAGCGACCAGCCGAGGAGCGAGAGATAGTTGAGCAGACCCTCGGGGATGAAACCGCGCGCGCGGTGGTGCAGCAGATTCGATTCGGGGTCGCGCTTCGAGAGCTTCTTGTTGCCCTCTCCCATGACGTAGGGCAGGTGACCGAACTGCGGGATCGCCCGCTCGATGCCGAGCTCGACGAGGGCGTGGTGCAGCGCGATCTGACGCGGAGTCGAGGACAGCAGGTCCTCGCCGCGGAGCACGTGCGTGATCTCCATCAGCGCGTCGTCCACCGGGTTCACGAGCGTGTAGAGCGGGGCGCCGTTCGGCCGTACGACGACGAAGTCGATGGTGGAGCCCGCGGGGAAGGTGATGTCGCCGCGCACGAGATCGGTGAACGACAGGTCGGTGTCGGGTACCCGGAAGCGGAGCGCCGGCTGGCGCCCCTCCGCGCGGAAGGCCGCTCGCTGCTCGTCGCTCAGACCCCGGTCGTAGTTGTCGTAGCCCAGCTGCTTCGGCCGGCCGGCCGCCTCGTTCCGCGCGTCGATCTCCTCGGCCGTCGAGAAGCTCTCGTAGAGATACCCGGCCTCGAGGAGCTGCGCGATGACACGCTGGTAGATCTCTCCGCGCTGCGACTGCCGGTACGGGCCGTGCGGGCCGCCGATGTCGATGCCCTCGTCCCAGTGGAGCCCCAGCCACCGCAGCGAATCGATGATCTGCGCGTAGCTCTCCTCGCTGTCGCGCGCGGCGTCCGTGTCCTCGATGCGGAAGACGAACGTGCCGCCCGTGTGCCGTGCGTAGGCCCAGTTGAACAGCGCCGTCCGCACCAGACCCACGTGCGGGGTGCCGGTCGGCGAGGGGCAGAAGCGGACGCGAACGTCGGAGCCGGTCGCGGTGGAAAACTGGAGGGTCTCGGTGTGTGACATCACCGCTATTCTAGCCTCGCGTGAGCACGGCGAGCCGCAGCGTCATCGCGATGCCCAGAACGATGAGGACCCCGGCCACCGCGGCGAGCGCCGGAAACCCTCCGAACGCGAAGAGCGCACCGGATCCCGCCCCGAAGAGCGCGCCCGCCGCGTTCATGCTCGTGTCGGACTGCCCCTGACGTCTCGGACGCTGCGCCGCCGGTGCGAGCTCGGTCACGAGCGCCGCGCCCGCGACGGTCGCGAGGCCCCACCCGATGCCGAGCGCGACGAGGGCGGCCTGGATCACGGCGACGTTCGCTCCTCCGAACGCGGCCCCGAGCGCCGCGAGCCCGAGCACCGAGAACCCCGCGAGGACGACGCGGACGGATCCGAAGCGCCCGGCGAGATAGCCGAACACCGGCGAGAGCGCGTACATCCCGGCGATGTGCATGCTGATGGTGAACCCCACGAGGGTGATGCTTCCCCCGTGCTCCGTGATGTGGAGCGGTGTCATCGCCATGATCCCGACCATGACCGCGTGCGCGAGCGCGACGAGCGCGATCGCGAGGAACTGCGGCGCCGCGGTCGTCGCCGGCTTCGGCTCCGCCGGTGCCGTCTGTGCCGCCGGCTCTGCGGCGACCACGGGCTCGTCGTGCTCTCCGATCCTCCGCGCCTCGATCAGCGGGTCGGGCCGCAGGCCGAACCAGACGACGAGGCCGGCCGCGAGCTGGGCGCCGATCGTGAAGACGAAGATGCCCGCCAGCGGCGGGATGCCGAGCGCCTCCCCCACACCTTCGCCCGGACCGATCAGGTTGGGTCCGGTCACCGCCCCGATCGTGATCGACCACACGACGAGCGACAGGTCGCGAGCCCGCCGCCCGGGCAGCGAGAGGTCGGCCGCTGCGAAGCGCGACTGCAGCTGCACCGCGACGGCGACGCCGAGAACCGCGAGGCCCACGAACAGGAGGACCGGGATGCCCGCCGCGGAGGCGGCGATGACGAGGCCCGCGCCGAGGACCGCGATCAGGTTGCCCGTCGCGAGCGAGATCCGGCGGCCGCGACGGGCTGCGAGTCTCGCGAGCGGCATGCCCGCGAGCGCGGCCCCGACCGCGTT
>JAPSIU010000170.1:0-1749 GCA_031178565.1 Leucobacter sp.
CCAGCCCACGAGCCAGGGGCGCGGCAGGCCGCGGTCCTCTACGAAGCGCATCGCGGCGTTCACGTCCGCGCGCTCGGCGACGCCCTCCCCGAACTCGCCCTCGCTCGTGCCCCGCGGTGATGACGTGCCGCGGGTGTTGAAGCGCAGCACCGCCAGATCCGCGAGTTCAGGAAGGCGGTTCGCCGCCTTCCGGAGGATGTGGGAGTCCATGAATCCCCCGGCCGTCGGCAGGGGGTGCAGCGTCACCAGCGTGGCGAGCGGATCGCGGTCGGCGGGCAGGGCGAGTTCACCGACGAGGGTCAGCCCGTCCTCCGTCCGCAGTTCGATCTCCTCGCGCCGCGAACGCAGCACCGTGTTGCTCGAGATCTCGGTCATCCGCCACCCCTTCCGATTCGGCCGATCCGGTCCAGCCTATCCTTCCGGCCGCGTGCGCTCTGGCAGGATGGAGGGATGACACTCACAGCTGCGGCAGACGGTTCGGCACTCGGCAATCCGGGTCCGGCCGGATGGGCCTGGGTGGTCGACGACCGGCAGTGGCGGGCCGGCGGCTGGCCCCGGGCCACCAACAACCAGGGCGAGCTCATGGCGGTGCTCGATCTCCTCCACGCGACGGCACCGCGAGCCGATGAGCCGCTCCGGATCCTGTGCGACAGCCAGTACGTGATCAACTCGGTGACCCAGTGGATGCCGGGCTGGAAGCGCCGGGGGTGGCGCAAGGCCGACGGCAAGCCCGTGCTCAACCGCGAACTGCTCGAGCAGCTCGACACGGCGCTGGCGGGCCGCCCGGTCACGTTCGAGTGGGTCAAGGGCCACGCCGGGCACCCGCTCAACGAGGCCGCCGATCTCCGCGCACGAGCAGCCGCGACGGCGTTCCGAGCGGGTCTCGAGCCCGAGCACGGACCGGGCCTCGCAGACACTCCGTCCGCCCCGTCACCGGTGGTCTCCGTCGAGCAGCCGGCCGCTCCCCCGACGCTGTTCTAGCGAGCCGGGACCTCCGGGCGGCGGTTCGCGCGAACACGGGTGCCGCTCAGAGGATCCTCCAGCAGTGGGCGTGGAAGTGCCGGCGCTCCCGCACCGCCGCCTCGTCGCCGAAGAAGTGCTCGGCGCTCCACGCCACCACGTGGGCCTGCCCGGCGGGCACATCCGTTCCGCACGCCGGACAGCGATAGCTCTTCTCGGCCCGATGCGCTGGAATGTCCCGCACGAACCACTCGGTTCCGCGGCGCGTCTCCCTCCGCGCCCCGCCGTAAGCGAGGCGGGTGACGTCGCTCAGCTCCGACTGGGCCGCCCGCTGATACTTGTTCGTCCGACGGCTACGCGCCACGGATCGCTCCGCGGCTCACCACCAGTGGTTCGCGGTCCAGAAGTTGTAGGCCGCGGCCCAGCTTCCGTAGCGCCCCACGGCGTATCCGTTCGCCCAGCGGAGGTTGTCGACCGGATCGTACCCGTTGCCCGGCACCTTGCTGCACGGGTAGGCCTGGATCAGACCGCAGGCGCCCGAGCTGGCGTTGGTGGCGTTCGGATTCCAGCCGCTCTCCTTGGAGGCGATGTAATCGACGTACCCCCAGTCCGCCTCGGCGATCCCGGCGGCCGCCATCCACTCGGCCGGCGATCCGCCGCCCTCGTACTTCGGGGGCGCCGCGGGCGAGGACGGCTGCTGCGCTGCCGCTTCCTCGGCCTCTTCAGCGGCTTTCGCGGCCTTCGCCGCTTCCTCGGCCTCCTTCTTCAGGCGCTCCTCCTCGGGGTCCG
>JAPSIU010000170.1:1759-6310 GCA_031178565.1 Leucobacter sp.
GGAACCTCCGTGTACACCAGATCGGCGTCGGGAGCGGCGTTCGGCGTGAACTCCTGGTGGATGCGCTCCTCGAACGCCACCGCGTCGAAGTCGGCCTGCGCGCTCGGCATCGCGAACGGAGCGACGACCGCCGCGCCGAGGAAACCCGCGACCGCCAACGCGGCCACCGGACCCCTCAGACGGGACCAGCGAGAAAAGGGGTGAGAAGTCAGAGAAGCCACAATAATAACGATTCTATCTCAGATCCGAGCGTCCTTCAATGCCGGATGGCCCGGACTCGAGCCGCACGCCCGCGATCCGGACGGGGATCAGCGCGTCGACAGGATCAGCTCGACCACCGCGTCGAGGAGGGCGTCCACCTGATCCTCGTCGTAGCCGCGCCACTGGGAGTGGAACACGACGTCGCGCACCTCCGCCGGAGTGAATCCGAGTTCGCGGTTCTCGAACATCTCGGCGACACGATCCAGGAACGCATCGACCTGCGAGCGCCGGTACCCGGTCGCGAAGATCCCGCGCCGGCGGAAGCGCTTCCCGCGCGGGCGATGCAGGCGTCCGCGGACCTCGGAGAGCAGCTCGCGCGTCTCCTCCCACCAGGCGTCCTCGCCGAGGGCGCGCATCTCGGCGCGTCGCTCGCGCTCGAAGAACACCTCCTCGAGCCGGTCCATCGCGGCGTCGACGTAGCGGGCGGCGTATCCGCCGCGCTTCACCGCGAAGGCGGCGCGGCGCACCTCCTCCGCGCTCATGCCGCTTCCGGTCTCCCCGGCCCCCTCGTAGGTGCTGCGGGCTCGGGCGAGGAAGCTGTCGACCTGCTCCTGGTGGTAGCCGAGCTGGGATTTCGTCGCGAGCGGGAAGGCGGTATGCACCGTCTCATTCTGCCCGCTGTTCTTCTCCGGCCGCTGTGAGCTCCGCGCCATCAGACCACCCCCAGCGCGAGCGCCACGCCGTACACGCCCACGGCGGAGGGCAGCAGCGAGTCCAACCGGTCGAGGAACCCTCCGTGTCCGGGAAGCCAGGAACTCATGTCTTTCACTCCCAGGTTGCGCTTGATCAGCGATTCGGTGAGGTCTCCCCCGGTCGCGGTGAACAGCACGACGATCCCGAGCAGGATCCCGACCCACCACGGCTGCTGCAGCGCGAGCAGGGCCACCCCGACACCGGCGCCCATGGCGACGACCGCGGCGCCCGCGAACCCCTCCCAGGTCTTGTTCGGGCTGATCCGCGGCGTCATCTTGTGCTTGCCCATGGTGACACCGGCCGCGTAGGCTCCGACGTCGACCGACACGACGATCAGCACGAGCGCGAAGACCCACCACTCGCCGTTCTCGGCCTCGACCAGCAGCACGGTGAACGACGCGAGGAAGGCGACGTAGACGAGCGTGAAGAGCCCGGAGAACACGTCGCGCACGAGCGTTCTGGGCGGCGTCTCCCAGCTCGGTACGAGACCCTCGACGAGGCGCCACAGGGTCAGGAGCGCGGATCCCGCGAAGAGGCCGAGCAGCATCCCCTCGGCCCCCCAGAAGTACGCGCCTCCGACCACGACGAGGCCTCCCAGCGCAACGCCGATCCTCGGCACCCGCCGCCCGGCGACCCGGAACGCCGCCGCGAGTTCCACCAGCGCGATGGCGACGATGATGGCCACCAGCGCCGCGAAGATCTGCTTCACCAGCAGGAGGCTCGCGAGGAACACTCCCCCGAAGACGAGCCCCGAGAGAATCGCGAAGAAGAGGTTGCGTCCGGCGCGGGCCTCGATCCGGGCGTTCGTCGCCTCGAGCTGCGCGCGAGTGGATTCGAGGTGCGCTCGAATCTCGTCTCGCCGATCGGGGCCCGACATCGGAGCTAGACCTCCAGGAGCTCGGCTTCTTTGCGCTTCAGCGCGTCGTCGATCTGGTCGACGAACTGCTTCGTGAGCACCTCGAGCTCCTTCTCGGCACGCGCGATCTCGTCGTCGCCGACCTCGCCCTTCAGTGCATCGAACTCGTCCTTGGCGAAACGGCGCACGTTGCGGACCGCGACGCGCGCGTCCTCCGCGCGGCTCTTCACGATCTTCACGAACTCCTTGCGCCGCTCCTCGGTGAGCTCGGGCAGCGAGACCCGGATCACGTTGCCGTCGTTCGACGGGTTGGCGCCGAGGTTCGGCATGTCGCGGATCGCCTGCTCGATGGCCTTCATCGCGCCCTTGTCGTAGGGGGTGATGAGCAGGCTGCGGGCGTCCTGATTCTGCACGGAGGCCAGCTGCGGAAGCGGCGTCGGCGTCCCGTAGTAGTCGACCTGCACGCCCTGCAGCAGCGCGGGGTTGGCCCGGCCGGTGCGCACCGTGGCGAAGCTCTCCTTCGCGGCCTCGACCGCCTTGTGCATGCGGTCCTTGACGTCGGCGAAGACCTCATCGATCACGGTGTTCTCCTTCTGCAGTTGCTCGTGGTACCAGCTTATCGGTCGCGCAGACGGGATCGTCTCAGCTGTGCACGAGAGTGCCGAGCTTCTCGCCCCGGATCGCCGCGGTGACGTTCCCCGCGGGCTCCATCCCGAAGACGCGCATCGGCATCCCGTTGTCCATGCAGAGGCTGAACGAGGTCGAATCGACGACCTTCAGCCCCCGGACCAGGGCGTCGCCGTAGCTGATCTCGTCGATCAGGGTGGCGTCGGGATCCTGACGGGGATCCGCCGTGTACACGCCGTCGACGCCGTTCTTGGCGACGAGCACCTCGTCCGCGTGGATCTCGAGCGCGCGCTGAGCCGCGACCGTGTCGGTCGAGAAGTACGGCAGGCCGGCCCCCGCACCGAAGATCACGACGCGCCCCTTCTCGAGGTGACGGATCGCCCGCAGCGGAATGTAGGTCTCGGCGACCTGCGTCATCGTGATCGCCGACTGGACTCGGCTGCCGACGCCGGCCTGCTCGAGGAAGTCCTGCAGCGCCAGCGCGTTCATCACCGTGCCGAGCATGCCCATGTAGTCGGCCCTCGCCCGATCCATCCCCCGCTGCGAGAGCTCCGCACCGCGGAAGAAGTTGCCGCCGCCCACCACGACCGCGACCTCCGCGTGCTCCATCGCAGCCGCGATCTCGCGGGCGATCTGGCTCACCACGTCGGGATTCACGCCGAGGGTGCCGCCCCCGAAGGCCTCCCCCGAGAGCTTCAGCAGGACTCGGCGCTTCTGGGCGGTTTCGGGCATGGGGTCTCCTTCGGGTGTGATGCGGTCGCGCGGTATGGCGGTCGTATGTTCGGGATCACGGATCCTGACGGCACGATACAGCGTACCGTCGCTCGTCGTGTCATCGCTCGTCGTGCGCGAGAGGCTCCGTGCAGCCCGATCGCACAGCACGAGGCCCGGGTCTCCGATGGGACCCGGGCCTCGTGTGCAAGCGCTTAGGCGCCGACCTTGCTGCGGGCGAAGCCGGTGACGGTGATGCCGGCCGCCTCGGCGACCTTCTTCACGTCGCGCTTCTCCTCGTCGAGGGCGTGCACCTGCTCGTTGAGAACGACCTGCTTGAAGAACGCGTTCAGACGTCCCTCGACGATCTTCGGCAGAGCCGCCTCGGGCTTGCCCTCGTTCTTCGAGATCTCCGTGACGATCTCGCGCTCCTTCTCGACGTCGGCCGCGGGGACCTCCTCGCGGGTGACGTAGAGCGGATCGGCGAAGGAGATGTGCTGAGCGATGCTGAGCGCGGTCTTCGCGTCGTCGCCCTCGTACCCCACGACCACGCCGATCTGCGGGGGCAGATCCTTCGAGGTGCGGTGGAGGTATACGGCGGTGGCGGGAGCCTCGACGCGCGAGACCTTGCGCAGCTCGATGCGCTCGCCGATGATCGCGGCCTCCTCGGTGATGAGATCGCCCACGGTCTTGCCCTCCGCGGACGCGGCGAGCGCCTCCTCGACGCTCGCCGCGTCGGCGGCGACGATCCCGTCGAGCACACGATCGGCCAGCGCGATGAACTTCTCGTTCTTCGCGACGAAGTCGGTCTCGCAGACGAGCTCGATCATCGTGGCGGCGCCCTCGCTCTGCTTGACCGCGACGAGACCCTCGCTCGCCTCGCGATCGCCGCGCTTCGCGACACCCTTCAGGCCCTTGAGACGCAGGATCTCGATCGCCTTCTCGATGTCGCCCTCAGCCTCGGTGAGCGCGTTCTTGCAGTCGACCATGCCGGCGCCGAGGCGCTCGCGCAGTTCCTTCACAGCGGCCATGCTTACTGCAGCCATGTGTGACTCCTTCAGTTCACGTCATCCTGCGCGTAGACGCAGGATCGATGGAATGGTGGTTCCGGGGAAACCGGGAATTACTCGGCCGCGGCCTCGGTGGCCTCTGCCTCGGCAGCGGGCTCGGTCGCAGCTTCTGCCTCTGCTGCCTCTGCGGGAGCGGCCTCTGCCTCTGCGGGAGCAGCCTCTGCCTCAGCAGGGGTCTCGGTGGTCGTCGCCTCCGCCTCGGTCGCTGCCGGCTTCTGATCGGCGTTGAGGAGCTCGACCTCCCACTCGGCGAGCGGCTCGGCGGCTGCCGCGCCCTCCTCGGGCTTCTGGTGGCGCTCCATGAGGCCCTCGGCCGCAGCGTCGGCGATCACG
>JAPSIU010000171.1 GCA_031178565.1 Leucobacter sp.
ACCCCGATCGACCAGTGCCTCGACGGCCGCACCGATGTGCAGTGCACCAACTATCAGGACTGGACCAACGCCTGGGCGACGGTCAAGGGCTGAGTCCGCACGCCGCTCGGCGCACCGGGTGACGGGGAGCGCTCGCCTCCCGTCACCCGGCGACCGGACAGCGGATCTCAGGATCCGCCCCGTCTCCCGCCCCACCATCTGCCAGCCAGTCTCACTCACCCGTCAGCGAGGACCCACCGTGAACACCAAGACCGCACTGGAACGTCGGCCCAAGCCGATCTCGACCGCGCTCTATCGGCATCCCAGAGGGCGACTCGCATCCCTGCTCACGCTCCCGATGGCCTGGCTCGTCGGCGTGTACATCCTGTCGCTCGCGCTTCTGCTCATCACGGCGTTCTGGACGACCGATCCCTTCACGTCGCGTGTCAAGCCCGGATTCACCCTCGAGAACTTCGAACAGCTCTTCACGGTCCCCGCGTACGCCGGTACGGCGCTCCGCACACTCGGGATCGCGCTCGCCGTGACGGTCATCTGCGCCGTCTTCTCCGTGCCGCTCGCGGTGTTCATGGCGAAGGTCGCCGGCCCGGGGCTCCGGGCGATCCTCGCCGTGCTCGTCACGCTCCCGCTGTGGGCCGGCTACCTCGTGAAGATCATCGCGATGCGCCTGGTCTGGACCGACAACGGATTCTTCAACTGGTCCCTCTCGCCGCTCGGAATCGAGGGGCCGGGGTTCGGGATCCTGACGGTGATCCTCACCCTCGTGTACCTCTGGTTCCCGTACATGGCGATTCCGGTATACGCCGCCGTGTCGCAGATCCCGACCAATCTCTTCGACGCGTCCTCGGACCTCGGGGCGGGCGGCTTCCGCACGATCCGCACGGTCATGGCACCCCTCATGCTGCCCTCCCTCATCGCGGGATCCATCTTCACGTTCTCGCTGAGCCTCGGCGACTACATCGCTGCGATGTACGTCGGTGGTTCCACCCAGATGATCGGCAGCATCATCGCGCAGAACATCAACCTCAATCCGCCACTCGCCGCGGCCTTCTCGGTCGTGCCGATCGTGCTGGTCGTCATCTATCTGGCCGCGGTGCGCCGTACCGGCGCGCTGAACAACCTCTAGGCCTCGCGCCGCGCCCGTAAGGATCAAAGGAGAACCGCCATGCTTCGCCTGAACAGCGGCACCAAGGTCGCGCTGGCCGTCGTCACGCTCGTCGTGCTGGGCTTCATGTACATTCCACTGTTCGTGATCGTCATGAACTCGTTCAACTCGGGCCGCGTGTCGGGCTGGCCGATCCCGGGCTTCTCGCTCGAGTGGTGGGAGAAGGCGCTCGTCAATCCGGCCGTGCACGCGGCTCTGCTGAACTCGGTCGTGGTCGCGGCCGTCGCAACCGCATTCGCGCTGCTGCTCGGAACCCTCGCGGCGTTCGCGCTGCAGCGCTTCAGATTCTTCGGCCAGCACACCGTCAACCTGCTCATCGTGCTGCCGATCACCCTCCCCGGCATCGTCACCGGTGTGGCCCTGTCGAACACCTTCCACCAGGTGCTGAAACCCATGGGAATCAGCGTCGGCTACTGGGGCATGATCATCGCGCACGCGACGTTCTGCGTCGTCATGGTGTTCAACAACGTGATCGCACGCCTGCGTCGTATGAACCCGAATCTCGAGGAGGCGTCGATGGATCTCGGAGCGGGGATCGGCCAGACGTTCCGCCTCGTCACCTTCCCGCAGTTCCGAAGCGCATTCATCGCCGGCGGCCTGCTCGCCTTCGCGCTGTCGTTCGACGAGATCGTCGTCACGATCTTCACCGCGCCGCCCGGAGTCGAGACGCTGCCCCTCTGGATCATGAACCAGATGGCCCGGCCCAACGAGGTCAACCAGGTGAACGTCGTCGCGACCGTGATGATCCTGCTGTCGCTCGTTCCCGTCTACTTCTCGCAGAAGGTGTCCGCTGCCGGGGACGCGAAGTAGGGCGGCTGCGCGAACAGGCGCGGGTGCGGCCCGCGCGAGCTCAGACGAGGTGGGCGGCGAGATTCCCGAGCGACGAGGCGAGGCCGACCGCGTGCTCGGCGGCCGAGATCCCCGAGGGGACGTTCTCGGCGCGGATCTCCACGCGGGTCCCTCCCTCGGCGGAAGCGACGCTCCAGGTCATGGTCATCGTCCCGGCGAAGGCGGGATCGTCCGAGACGAAGTCGATCGCCTGGACCACACGCTCGCCGGGCACGATCTCGACGAACCGCGCCTCGACCACGTCGGATCCCGCGGTCGTCTTCCCCTGCCGGGCCTGCGCGTTTTCGTAGCTCAGCACCATCCGGTATCCGCCGCCCGCGCGGAGGTCGAACCGTTCGAAGCTCCCGCTCATCCCTGCGGGAGGGAGCCAGGCGGTCAACGCCTCAGGATCCACGAGGGCGGCGTAGACGCGCTCGACCGGTGCGGGAATGACTCTCGATGCGGTGTCGGTTCTCGGCATGCCTCGACGCTAGCAATGCGGGACCGGCGACGCTACACGCGGTTACAAGCGCTCGCGGTGCTGATCCCGCAGCTCCTCGACGGCCCGTGCCAGCGCGGGGTCGTCGCCACGCGCGAGCGCCGCGTACTGCAGTACGACTCCGTCGGAGTTCGGAACCGCTTTCACCCACATGCGCCGGCGCGGCACGAAGAGCGACCACAGCAATCCCCCCAGGGCGAGCAGCGCGAACACGAGCACCCACTCCTGAGCGGGGTTCCGCATCACGTCGAAGGAGGCGTATCGCGGAGCCGCTTCGAAGGAAATCGTCCCCAATCCGTTCGGCAGATCCACGGTGTCGCCCGGCGTCAGTTCGAGCGACTCCTCGTCGACCGCGCGCCCCGTCAGCTGCTCCATCTTCGATGTGTCGAGCGCGTATACCGATTGAGGAATACCCCCGTCGATCCCGAGGTCGCCCGTGAACACGTCGAGTGTGAGCACGGGATTCTCGAGATCGGGATAGTTCGAGGTGTAGGCCCCGGTCTCGAGGTCGGCCTTCGTGGGATAGAAGAAGCCCCGCAGCCCGAGCTGGGTCTTCTCTCCCGACGCGTCCTCGATCCCGTACGGCACCTTCACGACTCCGAGCGAGGTCATGTTGGTGTCCTGCGGAATGAACGGCATCGCCTCGCTGTACACGACGGTGCCCTCGGCGTTCCGGATGGTCAGCAGCGGCGCGTATCCGTTCGCGATGAGGTAGACCGGGGAGCCGTGAACGCGCAGCGGGTGGTTCACCCGGATGGTGTGCGCGGATTCCTCGCCGTCGGTCTCGATGAGCGTCATGTTCGCCGTGTAGTCCTTGACCTGCCCGATCGCCGACACGTTGCCGTCGTCGGGGGTCATGTAGGTCACGTCGAGCGAATTGAGGCGCAGGCTGAAGGGCTCGAGGCTCGCGGTGTCGAATGAGCGGCCGGAGTTCACCGTGTCGTAGTCGATGAGCTGGTTCACCAGCGTCTCCCCCTCGACGAGCACCTTCTGCCCGTTGAAGGTGAGGGCTCCGCCCAGGGCGACGCTGATGAGCACGCCGAGCAGCGAGATGTGGAAGATGAGGTTGCCCGTCTCGCGCAGGTAGCCGCGCTCGGCGGAGACCGAGACCTCGGGGGTCCCCCGCCGCGACACCCGCTGCACCTCGACGCGATACCGGAGCTTCTTCAGGATCGCCGCGGCCTCATCGACCGCGCGAGCGGCGAAGACCTCGCGTTCCTCGTCCGAAGCGGTGGGGTTCGAGACCCGCACCTCGGCGTACCCCGCCATGCGCTGCAGCCGCGCCGGTGTTTTCGGCGGCCGACCGCGCCACGCCCTCCAGTGGTGCAGGATGCGGGGCAGCACGCAGCCCACGAGCGAGATGAAGAGGAGCAGGTAGATCGCCGAGAACCAGACCGAGCCGTACACGTCGAACGCCTGAATCGGGAAGGCGGCGAGGATGGGGAACAGCTCCGGATGATCCTGCTCGTACTGGATCACACCGTTGGGGTCGGCGCTGCGCTGCGGCACGAGGGATCCGGGGATCGCGGCCACGGCGAGCAGCAGCAGCAGGATCAGCGCCACCCGCATGCTCGTCAGCTGCCGCCAGAACCAGCGCAACCAGCCGGCGAACCCGAGCTCGGGCGCCTCGACGCGGGCCGAGCCGCCCCCGCCCGTTCCGTCGTCGTAGTCAGAGGGGCGTGACATATCCGCCGATCACCGCCTGCAGTGCGTACATCATCCGACTCCAGAGCCCGGTCACCATCAGGAGACCGATGAGGATCAGCAGCCCGCCGCCGATCAGATTCACGGCTCGTATATGCTGCTTGAAGAATGTCATCGTCTGGGTCATCCAGCCGAAGCCGCACGCGGCGAGCACGAACGGCAGTCCGAGTCCGAGGCAGTAGAAGATCGCGAGGATCACCGAGCGCGTCACGGAGCCCTGCTGGAGACTCAGACCCATGATCACCGTGAGCGTCGGCCCCATGCACGGCGTCCAGCCGATCGCGAACACCGCCCCGAGCAGAGGAGCACCCGCGATCCCGAGCCGCGGTTTCAGACGCGGCTTCTTCGTGGTCTGCATCTTTCCGAGGAACCCGATGAACACGAGACCCATGATGATCACGAGGACGCCCATGATCCGAGTGATGAGGTTCTCCCACTCGAGCAGCCAGACGCCGACGGTCCCCGCGGCGGCGAGGAAGGTGACGAGCACCGCGCTGAACCCGAGGACGAACAGCATGGAGCCCAGGATCAGCCGCCCTCGGGCCGGCTTCTCACCGGGTGCGGATCCGGCGCTCGCACCGACATACGCGAGATACCCGGGTACGAGCGGCAGCACGCAGGGCGAGAGGAACGAGAGGAGCCCGGCGGCGAGCGCGATCACCGAAGCGACGAGCAACTGCCCGTCGGCGACGAGATCGTAGACGTCCACCGCTACTGTTCGTCCAGCGTCTCGGTGATGAGCGTGCGCAGCTGGGAGACGTCGGCGATCTGACCGAGCACGCGATGCGCGACGCGGCCCTCGGCGTCCAGTACGAGTGTGGTCGGGACCGCGTTCAGCGGCACCTGCCCGGCGAAGGCGCGCTGCACCGAGCGCCCGCCGGCGTTGTCCATGATCGACGGGTACTCGATCCCGAACTGCTCCGAGAACTGCCGGGCCTGCGCGACCTGATCACGCGTGTTGACGCCGACGAACTTCACGCCCTCCGGCGAGAACTCCTCGTAGGCCTCCACGAGATCCGGAGCCTCCGCGCGGCACGGGGCACAGCCCGCGTACCAGAAGTTCACGACCGTCACGCTGCCGAGCGTGTCCTCGGAGCCGTACGGTTCGCCGCTCTCGGTCTCCCCCGAGAACTCGACGGGTTCGGTGCGCTCGGACGTCGCGATGCTGAGCGAGGATCCGTCACCCGACACGTACCCCTTGTCGCTCGACTCCTGCCACTGCTTCGCGAGGTCGTCTCCCCCGCTGCCGCAGCCGGCGAGCGCGAGCGCGGCGAGCAGCGGAGCGGCGGCGAGCGCTGCCGCGATCGGACGGCGGCTCATACGGCGCCCACGTCCACTGCGTCATCGGCCATACCGGCTGCCGGGGTGCGGTAGTCGACCTCGAACCAGCGCTCGCCGCGCTTCTCGAAGCTGGTGATGCTCGACAGCTCGCAACGGCGCGAGGCGGGGTTGTGGAAGAGCGGCTTGCCCGCGATGTCGAGATGAGCCATCCAGATGGGCGCCTGGTGCGACACCATCACGATGTCGCCTCCCCGCGTCGTCTCCCACGCCTCGTCCATCGCCTCGCGCACGCGCGCCGCGACCTGGCGATAGGGCTCGCCCCAACTCGGCAGGAAGGGATTCCAGAACTTGTGCCAGTAGCGCGGCTTCCTGAAGACCGCATCGGGGCCGGCGTTGACCATGCCCTCGAAGTAGTTCGTGGGCTCGATGATCCGCTCCTCGGTCACGACCTCGAGGCCGAGCGCACTCGCGATCGGGCGCGCCGACTGCTTCGCGCGTTCGAGCGGCGAGGAGAGGAGCTTCACGACGAGGCGATCGCTGCCCGCCAGTTCGAGGGCGGCCGCCTCGGCCATCCGGTGCCCGCGCTCGGACAGCCGGAACCCCGGGATGCGCCCGTACAGCACGAGATCGGGGTTGTGCACCTCGCCGTGGCGCACCAGATGCAGCAGTTTGTCGCTCACGCCACCATTCTACGTTCGAGGTGTCTGGGAGTTCGTGGCGGCGTCGCGGGGTGCTCGCCGGGTGCCCGGGTGCCGGGAGATCGGGCTTCGCGGGTCGGGACGGCGGGTGTGGCTGGGTCACCCCCAATGACTTGG
>JAPSIU010000539.1 GCA_031178565.1 Leucobacter sp.
CCGCGGCCGCAATGCGGTTCCGCTGCTGCTCGCCATCGTGGCGATCGCCTCAGCGGTGTTGCTTCCGGCCACGGCCTCCGTCGGCGGCTCCGTGCTCGGCTTCGCGATGGTGATCGCCGCCTGGGCCCTCGCGAGCGCACTCCTCGAGTTCATCGGCGCCACCACGCGACCGGGCACCCGGCAGGACTCGACGCTGCTCGGCGGAATCGGGATCCTCCTCGCGCTGCTCGTCCTGCTCGTCCGCGAAGACCAGGTCGCGATCCTCGGATTCTTCGGCGCGTACTCCGTGATCGCGGGTGTATTCCTCGGGATCTCGGCCTTCGACACCCGCCGCACCGCACCCGAGCAGGACGCCGCGACGGCCGCGTCGCGCTCGCACTAGCCCACATCTCCACGCCGTTCCGTAGAAAGCACACGATGACCCAGCCCCCCGAGCCCGCCAAACAGGATCCCGTGACGCCGTCGCGCAGGGACCGTCTGCGACCGCTCGAACTCATCGGCTTCTCCGTCGTGATCGGCGTGTTCTCCGGCGTCGTCGTGTTCCTGGCGACGCGCGATCTGGTGCTCGGCGCCGTCTTCCTCGGTGCCGGCTTCATCGTGGCGGTGATGATGGTGGCCCTCGTCGGACTCGGCGGCAAGCCGAGCAAGGAAGACCTCGAAGCGCGCAAGGACCTGCGGAACCCGGGCGACGGCGGAAACTGGCACTGAGCTGCTGAGCTGCTGAGCTGCTGAGGCACTGCGGGCCGCTGAGGCACTGCGGGCCGCTGAGCAGGGGTTTCTCAGCGCTCTCGTTTCCCGACTCGAGCGGCTCGAGCCGCTCGGGCCCACACCCGGGCGGGACGGCTCGACAGCGCCAGCAGGATGAGGATGTCGAGCGAGAGCGTCAGCAGCGTGGTGCGGACCGTGATCTCGGCGCCCGCGGCGAAGTAGCCGATAGCGGCCGACGTGATGCTGACGGTCATCCAGATCATCGTGAGCACACGCGCCGCGTTGTTGCCTCGCCACAGCCAGCGCGCCAGAAGCAGCAGGAACAGCGTCCAGAGCGCACCGATCCCCAGAAGGACGCCGAGCAGCGCCGCGGAGAACTCGGAAAGCTCGGGGATCCGGTCGAGGCCCGCGTCGGCGATGGTCTCCGGCCACGCCCGGACGAAGCCGATCCACCACACGACGGAGGTGACGGCGCGCAGGAGCACCAGCACGGTACCCCCTTTGAGTGCGGCCGGACGTCGTGCGTCGACCGGGACCGGGTCCTCGCTCTCGAACAGCGCCGTCGCCGGCTCGATCGCCGCCCGCTTCCGGGGCGCCGCCTCGGTCATACCTCCGCCCCCTGTTCCGCGCGCACGTCGAGGATCGGGAGGTCGCCGTCGGTGCGGATGCTGTCGCCCCCTCCGTTGCGCGAGTGGTACCCGGTCGAGAAGTCGATGAGCAGTTCGACCTCCGCGCGGGGGTTCGCGTCGAGCACGGTGCGCACGACGTTGGCATGACCGAGACCAGCCTGCAGATCGGGC
>JAPSIU010000540.1 GCA_031178565.1 Leucobacter sp.
AACGCGAGCAGCGGGAGGGTCGAAGCCCCAGGTGGTCTGGTCGGTCATTGGATACTCCTCGGTGAGTGGTGATGCTGAGTGATGGGTGCTGCCTTCGAGGGTACGGAGCGAATCCGCGCGGGGCAACGCCTGAAGACACGTCGCGTAACGTTCCGAGAACGCGGACCGGCCCGGACCCCGCGCGGGCCGCGGAGACCGGGCCGAGGGCCGGGATCGGGGATCAGTGGCGTCCGATGGAGTCGAAGTGCTCCCGCGGAGCCGTGCGCGCCCCGAAGCGCCGGGGATCCCAGTGCTCCTGGAACTCGGGATCGCCGCTGCCGCCCGCGACGAGGTCCGCGAGGTACTCGCCCATGAATGCCGCGTACTTGAAGCCCTCCCCGGAGTCGCCGCAGGCCAGCACGACCGCGGGATGGACCCGGCCGATCGTGAAGTCGCCGTCACCCGAATCGGTCCAGGTGCAGACCTGTGCGCCGAGCACGCGGGGCGCGATCGCGGTGAGGTCGCGCGCGACGCGCGCGCGGATCGCCTCGGTGCGCTCGGGATCCGGGGTCCGGTCGAGGTCCTCGCCGAGTGTGCCGCCCGCGAGCGGGCGCAGCGGATGGTCGAGGCCGACCTTGTAGCCGAGCTCGCCGTTCGACATCGCGTAGATCCCGGGTGCGTCCCCGATCGGGCAGTCGACGAGGCCCGGAAGATCCGGAGCCGGGGGAGCCGCCGCGGGGTCCCCGAGGTAGACCACCTGCTCGATGTAGGGCTTCAGGGGAAGAGCGAGGTCGAGCCCCGGCAGCAGCTCCGCCGTACCGGGACCAGCGGCGAGCAGCACCTGGTCGCCGACGAGGCTGCTGCCGTCCGCGAGTTCGACTCGGGCCGACTCGGCACCCGGCGCGATGCGCACGACCCGCGTGTGCGGACGGTAGTCGCCGCCTCGGGCGATGAACGCCTCGAGTGCGCCTCGCAGTAACCGGTCCGCGAGGACGACGCCGCCCTGCTCGACGAAGAGCGCGTCGCGCCCGTCCGGTCGCAGGCCGGGGAACACGTCGCCCACGCTCTCGGCGGCGACACGATCGTAGCGCTGACCGATGGAGTCGAGCGCTTCCGCCGTCGCCGGGAGCGACAGGTCGTCGCGCCACACGAGGCCGGTGCGGCGGAAGACCGGGGACCCCAGGCGGTCGCCGAGGCGCTCCATCGCCTCCAGCGTCCCGAGCATCGCCCGGGACCGCCACACCTGCGTATCGGCGAGGCGCCAGAGCCGGGAGCTGCCTCCGTTCGAGGCGTACGGGCCGCTCGGTTCGAAGCGCTCGAGGAGCGTGACCGCGCATCCCCGATCCTGCAGCTGCAGGGCGGCGGGAAGCCCCCAGGCTCCTCCGCCGACCACGATCACGCGGGTTCGGGCAGTGCTGCTCATCACGATGCTCCTCTCGCTTCGTCAGTCGGTGACGGTCGTGTAGTGCTTGCGCAGGGGCTCGTGGACGCGCCACACGCCGGCCCACCCCGAGGGCATGATCATGAT
>JAPSIU010000541.1 GCA_031178565.1 Leucobacter sp.
AGCGACCGTCCCGAGCCCGACGCGCGGAATGCGAAGAAGGAGACGCGCATGCCCGAGACCGTCATCGACTTCGCGGTGGACCCCGCGCAGTTCCGCCGCGCCGATGACGAGAACCCCGACGGTCCGACGATCCCCATGGTCGTCTCCCTGACGTTCCCCGGCATGGACGGGGCGAGCCATGAGCTCCAGGAGACCTTCACCCGGATCGCGTTCGACGCCGTGCGCGCGGCCGGAGGTCGCCCGCGACTCATCGACTCGGCGGCTACGCGCCTGGCGGCCGGCGACGAGGTCTTCGACGGAGCGGACGGGGTCGTGTTCCTCGGCGGGGGAGACGTCGACGGCGCGTGCTACGGCTACGAGGGTCCGCCGCCCGCGAACGAGTACGGCGTCGACCGACGGGCGGACGAGTACTGCATCGGGCTCATCGGGGAGGCCGTTCGACGCGATCTGCCGACGCTCGCGATCTGCCGGGGGTCTCAGCTGCTCAACGTCGCCCTCGGCGGCACGCTCATCCCGGACATCGCCGACTGGTCCATCCACCGCGGAGGGAACGGAGCGCCCCTCTTCGTGGACGAGGAGGTGATCCTCGAACCGGACTCCGAGATCGCCAGGATCCTCGGTCGCACGAGGGCGAGCGTGCGCAACGGTCACCATCAGGCCGTGGCGACGGTCGCGCCCGGGCTCCGGGCGATCGCGCGCGCCCACGACGGGATCGTGGAGGGCACCGAGCATCGGGAGGCGAGCTGGGTGCTGGGCGTCCAGTGGCACCCGGAGGAGCCGAGGGCGAACATCGAGGACCGGGCCCGCATCTTCGGCGCGCTCGTCGAGCGCTCCTCAGCCCGGAAGGACGAGGCGAAGCGCGCTCGAGCGCTCTCGACGTGAGCCCGAGACGTCAGACCCGCTCGGAAGCGGCCTCGAGCACTCCGGGCAGCCACTCGAGCGCGACGTCGCTGCCGAGGTCCCAGGAGGAGGCGTCGTGCCGGCCGTACTCGCCGACGCGCACGGCTCCCTGTGCGGCGAAGCGGCGATCGATGTGCTCGCTGCCCTGGCTGTAGGTGTCCTCGTAGAAGGTGTCGCCGAGCCCGAACATGGCGTAGCGGACTCCGGTGAGATCGGGCGGCGACGCGTCGAATACCTCGGCGAAGGGGATGGCCGTGTTGGGCAGGTCGCCGTCTCCGTGCGTGGAGCAGACGACGATGGTGAAGCGCTCCGGCGTGAGGTCCGCGGGATCGAAGTCCTGGAGGTCGTGGACCTCGACGTCGTCGTGCGTCTCGCGCAGCTTCGCGCCGAGATCCTCGGCGATGAGCTCGGAGTTGCCCGACTCGGTGCCGTAGAGAACCGTGATCTTCACAGTTGCTGTTCCTCTCGTTCGTGAGCCTGAGGGGCGGTGACGGTCGCCCCTCGGGCGATCGCGGCCATCTGCTCGTGGTCTGGAATCTTGCGCCTGATCCGCCCCTCCGGGGCGAGTTCGCGTTCGTGCGCGTCGATGCACCCCCACCGTGCGGT
>JAPSIU010000542.1 GCA_031178565.1 Leucobacter sp.
TGCGAGTACACATCCGGATCGACGACCTGCTCGCCGATCGGCGCGTACCCTCGCCTGCTGAAGAAATCGACCTCGAAGGTGAGACAGAACAGCCGCGTGAGGCCGAGCGTGCGGGCGTTCTCCTCGAGCCGGTCGACGATCCTTCGTCCCACTCCGTGGCGGAGCCAGTCGTCGCGGACGAGCAGGGTGCGCACCTCGCCCAGGTCCTCCCAGATCACGTGCAGCGCACCGCATCCGATCAGAGCGCCGTCGGCCTCGGCGACGACGAACTCCTGCACCGAGCCGTAGAGCACGGCAAGGTCTTTGCCGAGCAGGATGCGCTGCTCGACGAGCGGCTGGAGGAGGTTTCGGATCTCGACGATGTCTGCGCTTCGCGCCGGCCGTACGATGATCTCGCTCACGTCACAAGTCTAGGCACGAACGACGAAGGGGGCGGATGCCGCAGCGTCCGCCCCCTGTCGCTCCTGACGCCCCGCGGGGCGTCAGTGCCTCACTCCCCGCTGGCGACCGCCAGGTCGGGGGTGCCGGCGATGGCGCCGCCGGTGTTCACGCCGACGGCCACCCGCTCGCCGCGCGGGCCGTGCACGAACAGGAACTCGCCGTTCTCGGCATCCACCTTGACGTGGTCGCCGGGGTTGAGCTCGCCGTGCAGGATCTTCTCCGACAGGCGGTCCTCGATCTCGTGCTGCATCGCGCGACGCAGCGGACGGGCGCCGAGGGCGGGGTCGAACCCGATCTCGATGAGGCGCTCCTTGGCCGCCTGCGACAGCTCGATCGTCATGTCACGGTCGAGCAGCCGCTCGCCGAGGCGCTTGGTGAACAGATCGACGATCTGCACCAGCTCCTCCTTCGACAGCTGCGGGAACACGATGATGTCGTCGACGCGGTTCAGGAACTCGGGCTTGAAGTTGCGCTTGAGCTCCTCGTTCACCTTGCCCTTCATCCGGTCGTACGTGGTCGCGTTGCTGCCCTCGATCTGGAAGCCGACCGGGCCACCGGCGATATCACGCGCGCCGAGGTTGGTGGTCATGATGATCACGGTGTTCTTGAAGTCGATCATGCGACCCTGACCATCGGTCAGGCGACCCTCTTCGAGGATCTGCAGGAGCGAGTTGAAGATGTCCGGGTGCGCCTTCTCGATCTCATCGAACAGCACGACGCTGAACGGCTTGCGCCGCACCTTCTCGGTGAGCTGACCGCCCTCTTCGAATCCGACGAATCCGGGAGGGGCTCCGAACAGACGCGAGACGGTGTGCTTCTCGCCGAACTCACTCATGTCGAGGGCGATGAGAGCGGCCTCGTCGTCGAACAGGAACTCCGCGAGCGCCTTGGCGAGCTCGGTCTTTCCGACACCCGTGGGGCCGGCGAAGATGAACGAGCCCGACGGGCGCTTCGGGTCCTTGCGGCCCGCGCGCTGACGGCGGATGGTCTTCGACAGTGCTGCGATCGCCTCTTCCTGGCCGATGACCCGCTGGTGCAGGGCCTTCTCCATGAAGACGAGAC
>JAPSIU010000172.1 GCA_031178565.1 Leucobacter sp.
GCTGATGGCGCCCTTGGACGAATCAGGAACCGGAAGGAACGAAATGAACAGCAAAGTAGTACTCATCACCGGGGCGGGAATCGGTATCGGCGCAGCCTCCGCAACGGAATTCGCGAGTGCCGGCTACCACGTCGTCGTCACCGATGTGCTCGCAGAGGAAGGTGCTGCCACGGCGGAGCGGATCCGGCGGAGCGGCGGCAGTGCGGAGTTCTCCCTGCTCGACGTCGCCGACACCGAGCAGGCCGACGCGCTGATCGCGCGGGTCGTGGCGGAACGCGGGCGGCTCGACGCGGTTGTCGCCAACGCCGGAATCGCCCATCGCGTGCCGATCGCCGACCTCACCGATGAACTCTGGCGGCACACCCTCGAGATCGACCTCGGCGGAGTGTTCCGGGTCTTCCGCGCTGCCGTACCGGCGATGCGCCGGCAGCGCGGCGGTTCTCTGATCGGCCTCTCATCGATTATGGGGACGCACTACGGATGGGACGAGCATTCGCACTACTCGGCTGCGAAGTCGGGCGTCGTCGGTCTGGTGCGCGCTCTGGCCGTGGAGCTGGCCGGCGAAGGGATCCGGGTCAATGGCATTTCTCCGGGTTATATCAGGACGGCGCAGTCGCTTTCGGAGGACCATTCGCTCGGCGAGGCGGGACTCGCGCAAGCAGCGGGCTACATTCCGATGGGGCGCGTCGGTGATCCCGCAGAGGTTGCGAGCGTGGCGCTCTTCCTCGCCTCCGAGGCGGCTCGCTACATGACCGGCCAGATTCTCACCGTCGACGGCGGGCTCGTCGTCGGCCGATACTGATTGGAACGGACGTGATGAAAAACATTCAGGTAGCGTTCGGGGTCGACTTCGATTCCGTCGCGGGCTGGATCGGTTCCTACGGCGGACAAGACTCGCCCTCCGATATCCAGCGCGGCATCTTCGCAGCCGAGGTGGGGGTCCCTCGCCTCCTGAAGCTGTTCGAGCGTGAAGAAATCCTGAGCACCTGGTTCATACCGGGTCACTCGCTCGAGTCGTTCCCCGACGAATCCTCGATGATCGCGGCGGCCGGCCACGAGGTCGGAGCCCACGGCTACACCCACGAGAACCCGATACGGCTCTCGCGTCAGCAGGAAAGCGACATCCTCGGAAAGTCGGTTGAATTGATCCACAGCCTTACCGGTCGCCCGCCCGCCGGCTACGTGGCCCCCTGGTGGGAGATGTCGGAGAACACTATCGACCTGTTGGTGGAATCCGGCTTCGTCTACGACCACAGCCAGAGCTACCGGGACTTCGAGGTGCACTACGCCCGCCGTGCCGACAGGTGGACGAACATCGATTACGACAAACCGGCCGAGAGCTGGATGCAGCCGCTGCGACGCGGGCCCGCTTCTCCTCTCGTCGAGATCGGTGCCAACTGGTATGTCGACGATCTGCCGCCCATGATGTTCATCAAGGCGAGTGCGAACTCGCACGGGTTCGTGGACCCTCGGGTCATCGAATCGCTCTGGCGCGACCAATTCGAGTGGGTGTACCGCGAGTGCGATCAGGCCGTGTTCCCGATCACGATCCATCCAGATGTGAGCGGCCGGCCCCAGGTGCTTCTGATGCTCGAACGTTTCATCGCCCATGTGCGCCAGTTCGCCGGGGTCAGCTTTACGACGATGGAGACCGTTGCGCGGGACTTCATCGCGCGCACGCCATTCGAGACACCAGGGAAACCTGGATGCTGAGCTCCGAAGGCTCCGTCGCCTCGCAGCGGCGCATCGCCGTTCTTTCCCTGGGCGGTACGATCTCGTCGGTCCGTGATGACGACACCGAAGAGGGCGTCGCACCGCGGTTGGGGGCTGAACAATTGCTCGCACGGCTGGAGGGTCATGCCGCGGACGGGTCTGTCGAGGCACTGACAGTCTCGACCCTGCCCTCGGTGGATCTCACGTTCAACGGGGGGCGGGAGCTGTGCATCCGAATCCGCGAACTCACGGGGCAGGGCGTCGAGGGGTTCGTCGTGACGCAGGGCACGGACTCGATGGAAGAGATGGCTTTCTTGATCGACCTTTGGCATCAGGGGGACGTTCCCGTTGTGTTTACCGGGGCGATGGCCGACCCGACACGCCTGGGCTCGGACGGCTCTGCCAATCTCGTGAACGCCCTCCGTGCGGCGCGCGACGTTCGCCTGCAAGGAGGTGTCTACGTAGTGATGGATGACGTTCTCCACGCCGCGCGGTGGGCTGCGAAGCGCCATACGACGGCGCGGGGTGCTTTCACTTCGGCTCCGGCCGGCCCGGTCGGCTGGTTCAGTGAGGGACGCCTGATCCTCGCGTCGCTCCCGCTGCGGAAGTCGGGCGTGCCGCTGCGCGACGGCACGCGGGTTCCTGCCGTGGCGCTCGTCGGCGTGGGCATGGGGGATGACGGCTCGTTCTTCGACTACCTCGGCCGAAGCGCCTATGACGGGGTGGTTGTCCAGGCACTCGGAGGCGGGCACATTCCGTCATCGGCGGTGGCTTCGCTCCACGCACTCGCCGAGCGGATGCCGGTCATCATCACTTCACGTACGGGGGCCGGGGCGACGTTGGCCAGGACCTACTCGTATCCTGGTTCGGAGATCGACATCTCGCGAGGAGGCGCCGTCTTCGCCGGCACGCTCGACGGCCCGAAGTCCAGGGTCCTGCTCACCGCGTTGCTCATGGGAGGGATACGGAAACAGGCCGACATCGCGGAAGCGTTCGGGATCTGCGGGGACATCGGCTGATGGGGGCGTGTCGAAGCTCAAGCATCCGGGGAGCCGCCGCCGGATCTCAGCGGATGTAGACGTCGAGGTGGTTGCCGACGGTGCCCCGATCGTAGATCTTCCCCTGGTATCCGAACGGCGTGTCGACCACGGTGCCCTTCGGAGCCGAACCGGCGAGCACGATGTACCCGTCGCCGTCGCTCACATAGCCGTCCGTGTTGAGGTGGCGGCCCGGGATCTGGAGACCCGCGCCGGGGAGCACCTGCTGGCTGTAGTACGTGAACTTGTAGCCGCCCCAGTTGACGACGCCGCTGAACAGGAACTGCTGCAGCGTGTACAGCGCCTTCCCGCCGGAGGCCGCCGCGCCGGCTGAGCCCTTCGCGCTCTTCTCCTCGATCACGGCCGCGGTGACCCCGGTGTCCACGACCGGCGCAGCGGAGTCGGAGGGATCGAGGCCCTGCTGCTGCCGCTGGTCGAGCGGTGCCGCGGTGATCGTGTCGGCGAAGGCGTCCGGCACGGAGAACGGCGCCATGGCCGCGGTCCCGAGGAACACGAGCACGGCCGCTGCGGCGCCCGCCCCGCGGGCGCGGGACCAGCCGTGTGCACGGTGCGGCGGAGAGACGTGTGACATCAGGACACCGATCGTAGCCCGGAAAGCTGAGCGGGCCGCGTCGGCGAGCGCCGTCCGCCTCAGCCGCGCGCTTCGCGCACCCAGGCCTCGACCTCGTCGGCGGTGCGCGGGATCGCGGCGGAGAGGTTCGCGCAGCCGTCTTCGGTGACGACGATGTCGTCCTCGATGCGCACCCCGATGCCGCGATACTCCTCGGGGACGGTGAGGTCGTCGGGCTGGAAGTAGAGCCCGGGCTCGATCGTGAACACCATGCCGGGCTTCACGATCCCGTCCAGGTACATCTCGCGCCGCGCCTGCGCGCAGTCGTGCACGTCGAGGCCGAGGTGATGGCTCGTGCCGTGCACCATGTAGCGGCGGTAGTACGCCGTTCCGTCCTCCTCGGGCAGCAGCCCCCACTCCCGCGTGCGGCGCTCGATCACCGCCATCGCGGCGTCGTGCACGTCGCCGAACCGGATCCCCGGGCGCACGATCGCACGCGCGGCGTCGGCGGCCTCCAGAACGGCCTCGTAGACGCGGCGCTGCACCTCGGTGAAGCTCCCCGAGACCGGCACGGTGCGGGTGATGTCCGCGGTGTACAGACTGTCCAGCTCCACTCCGGCGTCGAGCAGCAGCAGGTCTCCCTCGCGCACCTCCCCGTCGTTGCGGATCCAGTGCAGCGTGCAGGCGTGCGGACCCGCGGCCGCGATGGTCTCGTAGCCGACGGTGTTCCCGTCGAGACGGGCACGCTGGTTGAACACACCCTCGACGACGCGTTCGCCCCGAGGGTGCGCGCTCGCCTGCGGGAGCGCCGCGAGCACCTCGTCGAAACCCCTCGCCGTCGCGTCGACCGCAGCCTGCATCTCGGCCAGTTCGTACTCGTCCTTGACGAGGCGCAGTTCGGAGGCCGCTCGGGCGAGTTCGGGATCATCCAGCGTACGGTCGTCCTCCCCGGCCGCGAACTCCGCGATCGGGGCGGTGCGGATCCCGAGGGCCGCAGCCACCTGGGCGAGCGAGGGGCGGGGGCCGATCCAGAACTCGCCGATCTCCGGGTTCGCGAAGAACTCGTCGCTGTCGCGTCCGGCGCGCTCCCGGAAGTAGAGCGTCGCCTCGTGGCCGACACCGTCGTCCGCCGTCGGATCCAGCACGAGGACCGCGCCGGGTTCGGACTCGGATCCCCACCCGGTGAGGTGGGCGAAGGCGCTGTGCGCGCGGTACTGGTAGAAGGTGTCGTTCGAGCGCTGCTTCATCGCGCCGGCGTGGATCACGAGGCGCTCGCCGGGGAAGGCGCCGGCGAGCGCCGCGCGCCGCGCGGCCGCGAACGGGGCGACGCGGGCCGCCTGCGGGAGCGCCTCGGAGCGCTCGGCCCAGTGCGAGGAGATGTAGTCCAGGAAGCGGTCCGACTGCGGCGTCGTGCTCCGATTGCGGTTGTCGATCTCCACTTCGTGGGTGGCCTGCTCGCTCTCAGTCATTGCTCCATCCTCTCACCTCAGCGGCGGAACGCTTCTCCCGCAGACGGTTCCACCGCAGGGTGCGGAGCTCGCTCGCAGCGAGGAGCGCTGCGACGGAAGCCTAGAATGGAGGGATGGCGGAAACCGAGGCGCGGGGCGGGTTCGATCTGCACACCCACTCGGTGCATTCGGACGGGACGACGCGGCCCGCGGAGATCGCCGCCGAGGCCGCATCGATCGGCCTCGCCGGATTCGCGCTGACCGATCACGACACCGTGGGCGGCTGGGACGAGGCGCGCGATGCGGCCCGGTCGACCGGTGTGGACTTCCTCCCGGGCATCGAGATCACGACGAAGCACGGCCGCTCCTCCCGGCATCTGCTCGGATACGGGATCGACGCGGGGGCGGGGGAACTCTTCGAGGCGCTCGCCGAGGTGCGCTCCTCGCGGCTGACGCGCGCCCGCGAGATGGTGCGCCGGATCACGGTCGACTACGCGATCACCTGGGACGCCGTGGTCGGCGCCGAGGATGCGCGCACCGTGGGGCGACCGCACATCGCCGACGCGCTCGTCGAGGCGGGATACTTCGAGGACCGCAGCACGGCGTTCCGGGAGGTGCTGCACCCCCGGTCGCCCTACTACATCGGCACGTACGCGATCGACACCGTCGAGGCGATCCGGATGGTGCGAGGCGCAGGGGGGATCTCCGTGCTGGCGCATCCGGCCGCCGTGCGCCAACAGGCCGCCGTCACTGCCCGCGAGCTGCGCGACCTCACCGCCGCGGGACTCGGGGGGGTCGAGCTCGATCACCCGGAGAACCGCGACGAGTGGCTGCCGCCGCTCGAGCGGGCGGCCGCAGAGCTCGGCCTCGCCGTGACGAGCGCGAGCGACTACCACGGCGCGGGCAAGCCGAACAGGCTGGGCGAGCGGCGCTCGAGCGCCGAGACCGTCGCCAGGATCCGCGAGCTCGTCGTCACCCCGAACTGACGCTGCTCACGCCGAGGTCGCGCTGTCCGATCCGGTGTCGCCCGAGCCCGTCGATCCCGCGTCGCCCGAGCCCGCAGCGCCGGACGCCCCGGAGCCGCCGCGGCGACGGCGACGGCGACGGCTGGGAGCGGTGGATTCGCCCTCGCCCTGCTCCTGAACCAGGGGGGCGCCGGGCTCGCCGCCGCCCTCCGTGTCGTGTCCGTGCTGTTCGTGCCCGTGCGCCTCGTGCCGGCCGGGTCCCTTCGGGTTGGCGCTGCGCGTCCGGCTCCGAGTCCGCTTGCGCGAGCCGTCGGACGACCCCTCGCCGCGCGATCCGCCGTCGCGGGATCGGGAGTCGGATCCCGATCCGGAGCGCGGGGCGCGATCCTTCACAGGCGTCGCCTT
>JAPSIU010000173.1:0-5594 GCA_031178565.1 Leucobacter sp.
CCGCCGGCGGCCCGCCGGCCGCTCAGCGCGCGTCCGCGTCCGTCCCGTAGAGCTGCCGCGTGCGCTCGATGAGCGCGTCGAGTCCGGTGACGGCGTCTCCGCGGCGCCAGACCAGCTGCACCGGCACGGGAGCCGCATCGGCGATCCTCCGATACCGCACCCCGTCGCGCCGATGGTGGTGCGACGTGGCCTCGGCGGTGATCCCGACACCCCGGCCCGCGGCGATGAGGTCGAGCCACTGATCAACGTTGCTCGACGGCAGGAACTCCGGCACCGGACCATCCGCTCCCCACAGCGCGGCGTCGGTGGTTCCCGCGCGGGTGTCGATGATCACGGTGCGCTCGGCGATCTCTGCCAGCGAGAGCCTGCGCCTGCGCGCCCACGGCACGTCGTCCTCGGCGAACGCGACGACGCGCTGCTCGTAGCCGACGACGGCGGCGGAGTATCGGGGGTCGTCCAGCGGTCTGCGCACGATCGCGACGTCGCACCGCCCGTCGGAGAGACCGGCGTCCGCGGCTTCCCCGCGGAAGATCTCGAGGTCGACGCCGAGGCGTCCCGTCGCCCACCCGCGCTGCAGCGCTGCCGTATGCACGCCGAGCGCTGCCCAGGCGTAGCCGACGCGAAGCACCTCGCGCCGCGAGCGCGCGAACTCCGTGAAGCGCTCGGCCTCCGCGAGCACCCGTCTCGCGGCCGGCAGCAACTGCCACCCCGCCTGCGTCGGAACGCAGCCCGCGGGCACCCGCCGGAGCAGCCTGGCGCCCAGTCGGCGCTCGAGGCTCGCGACCGTGCGCGAGGCCGCGGCCTGGGAGACGTACAGTCGGGCGGCTCCCTCCGTGAACGAACCGGCGTCGACCACGGTCGTGAAGTACCGCAGTTCCCGCAGCGTCCAGTCCATAACCACATCGTATGGCAGCCTCGTAGAACGCACGACCGGGAGGCCGCCGCGCCCCTATCCTGATCGCATGGACCCCCGCCCGACCTCCGCTGCTCGACGTGCCGCCGCGGCGCGGCCGGGGCAGGAGCCGTCTCCGCGCGCCGCATCGGCGCCGCGGCGCGCACTCGGCGTCTCGATGGTCATGAGCGGAGCGATGGCCAATCAATTCGGCGCGGCTCTCGGAGCACTCGCGTTCCCGGCCATCGGCCCCGTCGGAGTGGTCGCCGTCCGGCAGGTCGTGACCGCCGCGGTGCTGCTCCCCGTGGCACGGCCCCCGTTCCGGCGCTACCGCCGCGCGCAGTGGCTCCCGATCCTCGGCCTGGCGCTCGTCTTCTCCGTGATGAACCTCTCGCTCTACGCGTCGGTGGAGCGCATCGGCCTGGGGCTCGCGGTCACCCTCGAGTTCCTCGGACCGCTCGCGGTCGCCCTGCTCGGTTCGCGACGGCTCGTGGATCTCGCGTGCGCGCTGCTCGCGGCCGCCGGGGTGGTCGTGCTCACGCACCCCGGCCCGTCATCGGACCTCACCGGCATCGCACTCGGGCTCGTGGCCGCGACGGCGTGGGCGATGTACATCCTGCTCAACCGCACGCTCGGCCGGCGGCTCCCGGGCATCGAGGGCGCCGCAGCGGCGAGCGCCGTCGCGGCGGCGGCATGGGCGCCGATCGCGATCGTCTGGTTCCTCGCGCACCCGCCGACGCCGGTCGCCCTGCTGCTGGCCGCGGCCTGCGGCCTGCTCTCGTCGATCGTGCCCTACGTGATCGATCTGCTGGCGCTGCGGCACCTGTCTGCCGGCGTCTTCGGCATTCTCACGAGCACGAGCCCCGTCTGGGCCGCGCTCGTGGGGCGGATCGTGCTCGGCGAGCGCCTGCTGCCCGGGGAGTGGGTCGGCGTCGGGATCATCGTGCTCAGCAGCGCGCTCATCACGATGATCCCGCCATCCGTCACGCCCCCAGGTACGCCTCGATGACCCGCGGGTCGGCGGCGAGCTCCTCCGCGGGCCCCTCCATCGTCACCCGGCCCGACTCCAGCACGTAGGCGCGGTCCGCGATCTTCAGCGCGGCCCGTGCGTTCTGCTCGACGAGCAGAATGGTGGTGCCCTGCTGGTTCACCTCGCGGATGATGTCCATCACCTGCTTCACGATGAGCGGGGCGAGCCCCATCGAGGGCTCGTCGAGCAGGAGCAGCTTGGGCCCGCCGACGAGTGCGCGACCGAGCGCGAGCATCTGCTGCTCGCCGCCGGAGAGCGTGCCGCCCTGCTGGCCCCGCCGCTCGGCGAGCCGGGGCATCAGCTGGTAGGCGTAGTCCGCGCGCTCGGCGATGAGCTTCTGGTCCTTCACCTGGTAGCCGCCGAGCAGCAGATTCTCGTGGACCGTCATCGTCGAGAAGACGCGCCTGCCCTCGGGGATGTGCAGCAGCCCGGCGGCGACGATGTCCCAGGGCTGGTGCCGGGTCAGATCCCGATCCCCCCAGCGCACAGCGCCGCTCTTCGCGCGCACGAGCCCCGAGATGAGGGAGAGCGTCGAGGTCTTGCCGGCGCCGTTGTTGCCGAGCAGGGAGACGATCTCCCCCTCCCGCACCTCGATGCTGAGGTTCCGGAGCGCGTGCACCCGGTTGTAGTAGAGCTCGACGTTCTCGAGCGCGAGTGTGCTCATTCCTCCTCCTCCCCGAGGTAGGCCGCGATCACGACCGGATCCTTCTTCACCGTCTCGGGTGTGCCGTCCGCGATCTCCTTGCCGTAGTTCAGCACCACGATGCGCTCGGACACCTCCATCACGAGTCCCATGTCGTGCTCGATGAGCACGATGCCGACGCCGAGATCGCGGATCCGGCGGATCAGCTCCATGAGCTCGTTCTTCTCGCTGTGATTGAGCCCGGCGCCCGGTTCGTCGAGAAGCAGCAGCTTCGGCTGGGTCGCGAGCGCGCGTGCGATCTCGACTCGGCGCTGCTCGCCGTACGGCAGTTGAGTCACGAGCAGTTCGTCGTCCGCTCGGAACCCGACGAAGTCCAGCCAGCCGCGCGCATCCTCCGCGCACTGCGCCTCGCTCCGGGTGTAGCGGGGAGTGTGCAGCATCGCGTCGAAGACGTTCTGCCCGAGATGCGAGTGCATCCCGGTCTTGACGTTCTCGAGCACCGTCATCTCGGAGAACAGCCGCACGTTCTGGAAGGTGCGCGCCATGCCGCGAGCCGTGATGTAGGAGGGCTTCCGCCGGGTGATCTCCTGCCCGTCGAACACCACGGATCCCCGGTTGGGACGGTAGAAGCCCGAGATGCAGTTGAACGCGCTCGTCTTCCCGGCGCCGTTGGGGCCGATGACCGAGACGATCTCCCCCTCGTGCACCGTGAACGACAGCCCGTCGACGGCCTTGATCCCGCCGAACGACACCGCCAGGTTCTCGACCCTCAGCACCACCTCGCCGCTCCGCTCGCCCGGGTGCTCGGCCACCGCCGTCTGCTGCGATTCGCTCATCGCCGGCTCCCCTCGTCGTCGCTGCCCTCATCCGCCGTCCCGCCGACCACTCCGACCGCGGAGGTCGCCGGCGGCGGCGGGATCTCGCGCTTCTTCAGGAACGGCAGCACGGCGTTCGCGGGCCAGATCCCCTTCGGGCGGAAGATCATCGCCACCACGAGCAGCACGCCGAATATCAGGAACCGCCACTCCGAGAAGTCGCGCAGCAGCTCGGGCGCGAGCGACACGAACAGCGCGCCGATGATGACACCCGGCGTCGATCCCATACCGCCGAGCACCACCGCCATGAGCACGAGCGCCGAGTACAGGAATTCGAAGCTGTTCGGCGAGATGGCGCTGAGATGGCTCGCCATCAGCGTTCCGGCGAACCCGCCCCACACCGCCCCGATGATGTAGGCGGCGAGTTTCGTCCGGTAGCCGTTGATCCCCATCGCCTCGCTGACGTCCTCGTCGTCGCGCACCGACTTCCACGCCCGCCCGAGTTTGCCCCTGCCGAGACGGGAGACCGCGATCACCGCGAGGCCGATGCCGACGAAGAGCACGAAGTAGTAGAACAGGATCTTCGAGTTGAAGTGCACGCCCGCGATGTCGAGACCGTCGGAGAACGACCACCCGAAGAACGACCACGTCGGAATCCCGTGGATGCCGCTCGGGCCGCCCGTGATGTCGAGGTTGTTCGCCGTGATGCGGATGATCTCGCCGAAACCGAGGGTGACGATCGCGAGATAGTCGCTGCGCAGACGCAGCGTCGGCCCTCCGATGATCACACCCGCGATGATGCACGCGACGATCACGAGGGGGATCGTCTCGAGCATCGAGAGCCCGAACTGGGTCGTGAGGATCCCGCTCGTGTAGGCGCCGACCGCCATGAAGGCGATGTAGCCGAGGTCGAGCAGACCCGCGTAGCCGACGACGACGTTGAGGCCCATCGCTAGGACGATGTAGATCATCGCCGAGGTGAGGATCGAGATGATGTACGGCGTCGCGGTGATGAACGGCAGCACCGCCGCCGCGACGAACAGGACGACCCCGACGAGCCGCATGAAGCGCTCGGGCGCGAGCACGCCGCGGATCGCGGGCGGGCGCTCGATGAACGGCTTGGGCACCTGCAGACGGTGCAGATTCGTGTTCGCCATGATCAGACCCTTTCCACCACGCGCTCGCCGAGGATCCCGGTCGGCTTGAACACCAGGAACAGGATCAGGAACCCGAACGCGAACACGTCGCGCCACTCGCCCCCGAAGAGGTTCGTGCCGAACGACTCGAGCAGTCCGAGCACGAGGCCCCCGATCATCGCCCCGTAGAGATTGCCGATGCCGCCGATCACGGCCGCGGTGAACGCCTTCAGTCCGATCACGAAGCCCATGAGGAAGTCGATCGTGCCGTAGTAGGCGGCGGCCATCACACCGGCCGCGCCCGCGAGCGCCGAGCCGATGAAGAAGGTGCGCGAGATGACGCGGTTGACGTTGACGCCCATGAGCAGGGACGCCTTCTGATCCAGGGCGATCGCGCGCATCGCACGTCCCTCGCGCGAGTGCATCACGTAGCGCTGCAGCAGGAACATGAGCACCGCCGCGACGAGCATGAGCACGAGCTGCGGCATCGTGAGGCGCGCGCCGAGGACATCGATCGGGGCGCCCGACAGCCGCACCGGGAACACGAGCGGACTCGCCCCGAAGATCTGCCGCACTGCGTATTCGAGCGTGAACGAGACCCCGACGGCGGTGATGAGCGCCGCCAGGCGGGGACTGGTGCGCAGGGGCCGGTAGGCGACGCGCTCGATGATCACTCCGATGCCGCCGGTGAGCAGCATCGTGATCAGCAGCACCAGCAGCAGGACCGGGATCGATCCCAGGCCGAAGAGGCCGGTGAAGCCGCCGAGGATCACGAACGCCAGGAACGAACCGAGCATGTACAGGTCGCCGTGGGCGAAGTTGAGCAGTTTGATGATGCCGTAGACCATGCTGTAGCCGAGGGCGACGAGTGCGTAGAACGAACCGACGAAGAGTCCGTTCCAGATGAGTTGGAACATGTGCTGCCTCTCTCAGGAGCCGACGCGAGGGATCGACCGACGTCCGGCCGGGCCCCCGGCGGGCCCGCGCGCGGCGGCCAAGCTAAACCACCACCGCGGGCCGGAACCCGCATGCGCCCCCCACCCCCCGGGGCGGCACCAACAACCAAACCCCCCCCCCC
>JAPSIU010000173.1:5604-6123 GCA_031178565.1 Leucobacter sp.
GGGGGCCCCCGCTCCCGGTCGACGACGCTAACCCTCCAGGTCGTCCTTCAGCACGAATGCGCCGCCATCGCCGGTCGGCTCCACGATCACGAATCCGCCGCCCTCGCGCGATCCGTCCTCGGCGAAGGTGAGATCGCCGGTGAGGAGCGGGAAGTCCTGGAGCCCCTGCAGCGCCTCGACGACCGCGTCGTACTCGGTCGAACCGGCGTCGGTCATGGCCTGCGCGATGACCTTGACCGCCTCGTAGCTCTGGATCGAGTAGGGACCGGGATCCTCGCCGCCCGAGACCTCCCGGTAGTCCTCGATCCACTGCTCGCCGTTCTCCAGCATGTCGGGGGTGCGGGTGAACGTGCCGACCACGTTCTGGATCGCGGCGTCGCCCGCGATGGCGGCGAGCTGGGCGTCGACCGATCCGTCGCCCACCATGATCGGGCCGTCGTACCCCGCGCCGCGCAGCTGGTTGATCAGCAGCCCGCCCGCCTGGTAGTAGCCGGTCCACACGACGAAGTCGGGGTTCGC
>JAPSIU010000174.1 GCA_031178565.1 Leucobacter sp.
CCTTCCTCGCCCCCTACGGCACCCGCGAGCGCCGGGAGGCGGTCCGCGGTTTCGTGGCCGACGTCGCGGCCGCCGCCGGGCACCCCTCCCACGAGCGCTACGAGCAGATCGATAAACGCTTCGAGCAGGTTGACAAACGATTCGAGCAGGTCGACAGGCGCTTCGAGCAGGTCGACAAGCGCCTGGACCGCATCGAGAGCCGGGTGGACGGTCTCGATCGGGACGTGCAGGCGATCTCCCGCCGCGTGTTCCCCGAGTAGCCGTCCCGAGCCCGCTGCGCACGCCGGATCACGACTCGGTAACCGTCCATTGACGGCGGCGACGTGGTGTCGTTTACTTTCCGTAAACGATCTCGCAATCGATTGTGGAAACGAGGATCATGAGTGCGGACTCCCGGCGCGGTGTGGCGACGCTGGCGGATATGGCTGAAGAGCTCGGGCTCTCGGTGCCGACGATCAGCCGTGCGCTTCGCGACCACCCGGACGTCAGTTCGAGCACTCGATCCCGCGTCAAACAGGCCGCGGAGCGGATCGGCTACCGGGGCAGCGTCGCGGCGCGGGCGCTCAGGACCGGCCGGCATCACGCGCTGAGCTTCGTGATTCCCTACGAACTGCTGGGATGGTGGGAGCCGCTCCTGCGAGGGGCGGGGGCTGAGGCGGCTCGGCGCGGTTACCGGCTGGTGCTCAACCCGGTGAGCGCGGCGGGAACGGGGGAGGACCTGAGCCGGTTCTTCGCTCGTGCCAGCGATGAGCCGGTGGACGGATTCATCGTGGTGACTCCCGACGCCGAAGAGTGGAAGGATCTCGCGGCGCAACAGGCGGCGCCCGTGGTGATCATCGATGATCTGCGTGAGCATCCGGGCTACGAGGTCTGGTGCTCGGACGGGTACCTCGGCGCCCGCGCCGCCGTCGAGCACCTGATCGACCGGGGCCGACGGAACATCATCGCGCTGTCCCCGGAGGCGGCGTTCCCGGGTGACGCGCTCCCGGCCCGACTGCGCGGTTACCGGGACGCGGTCGCCGAGGCCGCACTTCCCGAGCGCGTTCTGGTCACGGCCGAAACCTTCCCGGCGAGCCTCGAGTTCTCCGACGCGATCGATGCCGTCATCGCCGAGGGCGCCCCATTCGATGCGGTCTTCGCGCCCGCAGACTTCGTCGCCTACGCGGTGCTCCGCTCGTTGCGCCGCTCGGGATTGACGGTCCCCGAGGACGTCTCCGTGATCGGCTTCGACGACGACCCGGCTGCGTTCGCCCTCGATCCGCCGTTGACCACCATGGCTCAACCTTTCAGCGAGATCGGCGCGGGAGCGGTGCGCTCCCTCGTGGACGCGCTCGAGGGACTCGGGGGCGAGCCGGGCAGCCACCGGCTCCCGCCCCGTCTGATGGAACGGAGATCGGTATGACGCTGCGCTTTCCCGAGGGATTCGTCTGGGGGACGGCGACCGCGGCGTTCCAGATCGAGGGGGCTGCGGCGGAGGACGGCCGTGCTCCCTCGATCTGGGACGGGTACTTGCGGGAGCGCGGATACCGCGGCGACGACGGGGATATCGCGGCCGATCACTACCACCGCTGGGAAGGGGACCTCGACCTCGCCGCGAGTCTGGGCGCCCCGGCGTACCGCTTCTCGGCGAGTTGGTCGCGAGTGATGCCGGACGGGCGCACCGTGAATGCGCTCGGGCTCGATTTCTACCGGCGTCTCGTCGACGGGTTGCTCGAGCGGGGCCTGACCCCCGCGCTCACGATGTACCACATGGATCTCCCCGCGGTGTTCGAAGGAGGATGGGCCTCGCGGGAGACCGCGCTCCGGTTCGCCGATTACGCGCACACGCTGACGGAGGAGCTCGGCGACCGGGTGCCCATGTGGATGACGGTCAACGAGCTGTACTACGAGTCCTGGCTGGGCTACTGCGAAGGTGCATTCCCTCCCGGGCACCGGGACCGGGACCTCGCCGTCGCGGCGCTGCACCACATGCTCCTCGCCCACGGGCTCGGCGTCGAGGCGGTCCGCCGGAATGCACGCGGAGCAGAGGTCGGCCTCGTCACGGGGTATGCGCCGACGGTGCCGGGAAGCGCGCACCCGGATGATGTCGCCGCGGCTCGGCGTACCCACCGGCACTCCAACTGCGCGGTGCTCGAACCGGTGCTGCGGGGGAGCTACCCCGAGCCGTATCGTACGCACCCGATGCGGGCGGATGCGCTTGAACGTGTCGTGCGAGTCGGCGACCTCGAGACCATCGCGAACCCGGTCGACTTCATCGGGCTCAACTACTACTTTCAGCGACACATCGTCGCGTCGGAGCGGACCGGAGCGCCGGAAGTCGCCGCGGCGATGGATCCGCTCGGGGACTGGCTGGTGCTCGATCACCTGCACGACATCGGCGTCACGGAGATGCGCCCCAAGTCCGACACCCGCACCATGGCGGGGTGGAAGCCCGAAGCCGACGGGATGCGCCGCATGCTCACCGAGGTGACGGATGAGTACGGGCAGGTGCCGATCTTCGTCACCGAGAACGGCCTGCCGCTGCCCGACTACGTCGGCCCCGACGGCCGCATCAACGACGTCGAGCGGATCGCCTACACGGGGGAGCACCTCGCGGCGGCGCACGCGGCGATCCAGGCCGGAGCCTGGCTGCGCGGCTACTTCCACTGGTCGTTCATGGACAACCTCGAGTGGACCAGCGGGTACGGTCACCGTTTCGGCCTGGTCCACGTCGACTACGCGACCCAGCGGCGCACGCCGAAGGCGAGCTTCGACTGGTACGCGGGCGTGGCGGCAGCGAACGAACTGCCGGTTCCGGCCGTTCCCGTCGACGGAACAACCCCGATCTGATACATAAATCCGAGGAGATAGACAATGAAGTTCACAATCTCGCGCCGTCGGAGGTTCGCCATCGCCGCGCTCACGGCGAGCACCGCGTTACTGGGGATGAGCGGGTGCTCGGGCGGTCTCGCAGGCGAGGACACCAGTGAGTCGCTCGTCGTGCTCAACTGGTCCGGGTACGGCTCGGACCTCGAGTGGGTGACGAAGGAGTTCGAGGAGACGACCGGTGCCGAAGTCGTGCACCGGTACATCTCCTCCGAGACCGAGCTCATCGAGCTGCTGCGCAACGGCAAGGGCGACATCGACGTCGCACTGCCCAATTTCCAGTTCATCGGACCCGCGATCCGCGAGGGGCTGATCATGCCCCTCGACGAGTCACGGCTGGAGCACTTCGGAGAGGTCGCTCCGGCGCTCGCCGAGGATCCCGCCTTCCGGAGCGACGGCGAACTCTACGGCATCCCGTGGGTCTGGGGCTACAGCTCGGTGTTCACGAACACGGAGCGGATCCCCGAGTCTCCGACATCGGTGGCCGCCCTCTGGGATCCGCAGTACCGCGGCAAGGTCGCGCTGGTGGACGACGCGACGCTGAACGTCCTGCTGGCGAGCCTCTATCTCGGCGAGGATCCCGCCGATCCGGACCTCGAGAGAGTCGAGGCGGCGCTCCGCGAGCTGAAGGCGAACTCGGCGCTGATCACCCAGTCGAGCAACGAACTGGCGAAGGCCCTCGCCACGGGGACGATCGACATCGGAGTGTTCCACTCGAGCAACATCGCCCAGTTCGTGGCCGAGGACCTGCCGATCGAGCTCACCCTGCCGCAAGAGGGCGCGATCGGCTGGGGCGATACCTGGACCATTGCCGCGGATACGAAGAAGGAGGAGCTCGCCTACGAGTGGATCAACTTCGTGACGAGCGCCGAGTTCGAGGAGCGATGGGCTGCGGACCCCGAGGGAGGGTCTCCGGCTCCGGCGAATGCGAGTGCGATCGAGGCGCTTGACGCCGAAGCGCGGGAGCGGGTGCAGGCCGATCTCGGTGTTCTCGACCGGCTCACCCTGCAGGGGCCCCTGCCCGACGAGCAGCTCAACGAGTGGGTCGACGTGTGGGAGCGGGTGAAGGCCAGCTGATGGAGGCATCCTCCGTCGCCCCTCGGCGAACACCCCGATACCGGGCGGGCGCGCTCGCCGGGAGCGTCCTTCTCGCGGGACCCGGGGTGATCCTGCTCGCCCTGTTCTCCGTGGTTCCGCTCGTGATGCTGCTGTTCGAGGCCTTCGGTTCGGATCAACGGGCCCTCGGCCTCGATCAGTTCGCGAGGATCACCGAGAATCCCCAGTACATGTGGCTTCTCCTGCGCACCCTCGGAACCGCGCTGCTCGTCACCGTCGTGAGCATCGCGATCTCCTGGCCGGTCGCCTGGACGATCGGCCAGCATGTCGGCGAGCGCTCTCGCCCTGCGCTGCTCGCGCTCGTCATCATCCCGTTCCTCACCTCACAGCTCCTCCTCATCTACGCGATGATGGTCCTGCTGGGCGCGGGCGGCCCGCTGATGGCTCCGCTCGAAGCACTGGGACTGGCCGAGCGCGGGGACTCGATCCTCTACACCCCGTGGGCCACCGTAGTGATGTTCGTCTATGAGTCGATCTCGGTCATCGTCATCGTGCTCTTCACAGCCGCCGAGCGCATCGACGTGCGCCTGCTCGCGGCCTCGCGTTCGCTCGGGGCCGGGAGGGTGCGTACGTTCTTCACCGTGATCTTCCCGGCGACCGCCGTCCCTCTCATGGCCGCTACCGGAATCACATTCGTTGCGACCGCCGGAGCCTTCGCCGAGTCGTCGGTGCTCGGCGGGCCGAACGGCACGCTGTTCGGCAATGTGATCGCGGGTCGGATCTCGGGCGGTGCTGCAGAGGGACCGACCGCGGCTCTCTCCGTGGTGCTGCTCGTCGCCTCGCTGCTCGTTGTGCTCGTGCTCGCCGGCCTGATCCGGCGGCTCGCGCGTCCGCTGCGCCCGCTGCGTCTCGATCGGGGAGCACGAGCATGAACCGCCGTCCGCTGATGCTGAAGACATGGATGTGGATCGTGATCATCCTCCTCTATGCGCCGATCATCGCGATGATCGCGATGTCCTTCAACGAGTCCCGCTTCGGTACGCTGCCGTTCGAGTTCTCGCTCCGTTGGTACGAGGCGCTGACTCCGGACAACCCGCTGATCCTCGCGACCTACACGAGTGTGCAGCTCGCGCTGCTCGTGACCGGCAGCTGCGTCGTCATCGGTACGCTGCTCGCACTCTGGCTCTCCAGGCCGGGGGCCGCTTGGCTGCGGAGCGCCGTCAACGGATCGCTGCTTGCGACGGTCACGATCCCGATCCTCATCCTGTCGGTGGCGATTCTTCAGATCGTGCAGCTGCTCGGTCTCGGCCAGAGCGTTCTCTCACTGTGGCTCGCGTGCACGGTCGTCTCTCTCCCGTATCTGGTCTTCGTCGTCGCCGCGCGGATCGCGGGCCTCGATCCGGCGCTCGTGAAGGCCTCGCGATCACTGGGGTTCGGACCGCTGCAGACCTTCTGGCGGGTGACGCTGCCGCTCGTCGGTTCCTCGATCGTGGCGGGGGCGCTGATGGCGTTCGTCGTCTGCTTCAACAACTTCACGGTCCAGCTCTTCCTCGCCCCGCTCGGGGTACAGACGCTGCCAGTCAACATCTACGCCCAGACCCGGGTGGGCGTGTCCCCCGATATCAACGCCGTCTCCACGCTGACCGTCGTGGTCCTGGTCGTACTCGTCGTCCTGCTACAACTCGTGAGCGGCAATGCCGCGCGGGTCGTCGCGGGTGCAGGAAAGGAGCAGCGATAGTGTCGCATCTCGAACTGATCGGCGTGCGGAAGGCGTACGGCGCACGCACGGTCCTGCACGACATCGACGTCAGCGTGGCGGATGGGGAGTTCTGCGCGCTGCTCGGCCCCTCGGGGTCGGGCAAGACGACCGTGCTCAACATCGTCGCAGGTCTCGACGACCTCGACCGCGGCGAGGTGCGGCTCGGCGGGAGGGAGATCTCCTCGGTGCCGCCGGAGCGGCGCAACGTCGGGGTCGTCTTCCAGAGCTACGCCCTTTTCCCGCATCTCAGCGTGGCCGACAACGTCGCGTACGGATTGAAGAGCAGGCGCGTCTCGAGAGCCGAGCAGCGGCGGAGAGTCGCCGACATGCTCGATCTCGTGGGTCTCGGAGAATTCCACGGCCGTCGTCCGACGCAGCTTTCCGGCGGGCAGCAGCAGCGCATCGCGCTCGCCCGCGCGCTCGTCGTC
>JAPSIU010000009.1 GCA_031178565.1 Leucobacter sp.
ACTGGGTTGAATATGCGCCGGTACTACTCCGCGGAGCGTTGCGAACGCTCTCCTTCACCGCCGCGAGTTTCGTCGGCGCGGTCGTCCTCGGCCTCATCCTCGCCCTTGCCCGGCAGAGCAGGTTCGCCGTACTGCGCGGGATCGCCACGGCCTATACGGAGGTCATCAAGAACATCCCGCTGCTGACCGGAATCTTCATCATCTACTTCGGTCTCACATCCATCAACATCATCCTCGACTCGTTCACCGCCGGATGCCTGGCGCTCACGATCTTCTACGGTTCGTATCTCGCCGAGATCTTCCGCGGAAGTCTGGCGAGCGTCGGCAACGGGCAGTACGAAGGTGCGACCGCGGTGGGTCTCACCACGACCTCCATGCTCGCGAAGATCGTGCTTCCGCAGGCGGCGCGGGTCGCTCTCCCCGCGACTGGCACGATGCTGATCGACCTCATGAAGTCGACCGCGCTGCTGGTCACGATCTCGGGCGCGGAACTGATGACCGTCGGGCAGGCGATCACCTCCGAAACCTTCAAGGCGCTCCAGGTGTACCTCGTGCTCGGCGGCATCTACTTCGCCATGTGCTTCCCGCTCTCTCAGCTGGTCGGAAAACTGGAGCGGACCGTTTCCTCGGGCCGGCCCGTGATGCCGGGTCGCAAGCAGACCTATCGGAAGATCCGCCGGCAACTCGGCGACAAGGTGGAGACCGACACGCGTCGCATCGCCCTCCCAGGCGGTTGAGCGGTCGGCGGGCGTCGACGCATTGAACATCTACTACAGACGGGTGAAGAGCGGATGAGTGACATTGAAAACCTGATCGTGGTGAAGAACCTCGAGAAGTACTTCGGCGACAATCAGGTTCTGAAAGGCATCGATCTCACTGTGGGTCGCGGTGAGATCATCAGCCTCATCGGGCAGAGCGGCGGAGGCAAGAGCACGCTGCTGCGATGCCTGAACCTCCTCGAGCAACCGACCAAGGGCTCGGTGACCCTGCTGGGGCAACTCGTCTTCGACGACAGCACGAGAGTGCGCTCGCAGAATCATCTCGTCGGGATGCGACGAAAGATCGGCATGGTCTTCCAGCAGTTCAATCTCTTCCCGCACATCACGGCGATCGAGAACATCATGCTGCCGCTCGTCGACGGCTTGAAGCTCAGCACCGAGGAGGCGATCGCCCGGGGCGAGGAGGTGCTCGACCGCGTCGGCATGCTCCCGAAGGGGATGGCCTACCCCGAAACGCTCTCCGGCGGGCAGCAGCAGCGCGTCGCGATTGCGCGGACCCTGGCTCTGAGGCCGGAGGTCATCCTCTTCGACGAGCCGACGTCCTCACTCGACCCCGAGTCGACCGGCGAAGTGCTCTCCGTGATGAGGGAGCTGGGCAAGGACGGCGTGGCGATGGTGGTGGCGACCCACGAGATGGAGTTCGCCTCGACCGTCGCCGACCGTGCAGTGTTCATGGATCAGGGGCTGATCGTCGAGCAGGGACCGGCGAGCCAGCTGATCCAGAACCCCAGAGAGGTTCGGACGCGCGCCTTCCTGAAGAAACTCGCTCGCGAGGAGGCGGCCTGATGGGTTGACGGCCCCGCCGTCGCGCGGGGCAGAGTGCGGCGCGGCGATCGCAGAGGCGGTCTCCATCGTGAATTTGGTTCGGTAATCGAGAGAAGGAATGATCTATGTCATCGGTCGAGGGAGAGCACGCCGTCAGGAACGGTTGGAATCATCTCGAGGAGGCTGAGGAAGCGTCGGACCTGGTTGTCGATGCACTGGCTCGCGGCGGGGTGAAGCATCTGTTCTTCACGTCGGGATCCGACATCCTCTCACTGCAGGAGAGCGTCAGCAAAGCCAAGGCGCAGGGGCGGCCGAGTCCCGACATCATCACGTGCACGCACGAGGCCGTCGCCCTGAACGCGGCCGTGGGCAGCGCGATGGTGAGCGGGAAGCCCGCAGCGACGGCTGTGCACGTGGATGTCGGTCTGCAGAACCACGGCTGTGCGATTCACAACGCGCACGCTTCCAACAGCCCGGTGCTTCTCATGGCGGGCTCGGCCCCCCGCGCGTATCCCGGCGATATGCCCGGTGCGCGGAACCACCCCATCTACTGGGTGCAGGACAAGCAGGATCAGCGCGAAGCGCTGGCCAATTACACGAAGTGGCGCTTCCGGCTCGAGATGCAGGACAACCCCGGTCTCGTGGTGACGCGTGCGCTGCAGACGGCCCTGAGCGGATCCCAGGGGCCCGCTTTCCTCTCGCTCACTCGAGAGGCGATGATGGCAGCCGATGTGCCCAAGGCCTATCCATCCCTGGAACTGCTCGGGCTCTCCCGTCCGGCGGGCCCCGACCCTTCGGCGATCGACGAGCTGACCGAGCTCCTGCTCTCGGCAGAGCGTCCGTTGATCATCGCGGGTCGCTCGGGCAAGGATCCGCGCTCTGTGGCACAGCTGGTGCGAGTCGCCGAGGCGATCGGCGCGAACGTCACCGATAACGGATTCTTCGGTGATCGCCTGAACTTCCCGTCGTCGCACCCTCTCTGGGACACCGGAGTCAGCGCCTGCGACGCCGACGTCGTGCTGGTCGTCGACAACAAGGTGCCGTGGGTGCCGGCGCCGCTCGCCGCGGGTTCGCCGCGGTCAGAGCCGGCTCAGGACCCGCGGCAGGTGCTCGTGGGCGATGCGCGGCGCGCTCCCGGCCCCGAGGCGCGTGTCGCCTGGATGATGGAGGATCCGATCGTCACCGAGATCCCGCTGATGGAGCTCGTAGGTGAGCTGCGCATCACCTCGGATCCCACCCTCGGGCTCGAAGCGCTCGCCGACGCGCTCGAGGGCGCGCGCCTGCCGCGACATGTCGCTCGCGCCGCCGAACGCATCGAGCTCGTGAAAACGGTGAAGGCCGCGCAGAAGAAGTCCGATGTGGATGCGGCGCACGCTTCCCTGAACACCTCTGGGTTCATGGACCCGCGCTGGGCCGCCTATCAGATCGGTCGGGTCGTGGATCAGGAAGCCGTCTTCCTCGACGAGTCGCTGAGCAACGCCCGACTCACCCGCACCTACTTCAACGGTGATCGACCCGGCTCCTGGTTCGGGAGCCAGGGCAGCGGAGGCGGATGGTGCTCCGGCGCCGCCATCGGGGCGAAGCTCGCTGCTCCGGAGCGCGACGTCGTCTTCGCGTCGGGTGACGGGTACTACATGTTCGGCTCGCCCTCGGCCGCGCTGTGGACCGCGGTGAAGTACGGCGCGCCGTATCTCGGAATCGTCTACGTCAATGAGCGATACAGCACCGGGGTCGACGAGGTCGATGACTTTTATCCAGGCGGATATGCCGCGCAGGCCGACTACCCCGGAGGTCGCTTCGGGCCGGCACCGGATTTCGCCGCCGAGGCGCGCTACCTGGGAGCATTCGGTGAGTACGTCGAGGATCCGCACGAACTCGAGGCGGCGCTGCGCCGCGGGCTCGACGCAACTCGGGAGGGCAAACCTGCCATCGTCGCCGTGAGGGTGCGCTGAGCATGGACGAGCGCGAGGTCGTCGTGATCGGCGGCGGGGTCGTCGGTCTGATGTCGGCGTTCTTCCTCCGTCAGAGGGGCTCGCAGGTCACAGTGCTCGAGGCCGGGAAGATCGGCGACGGATGCTCCGGCTACAACGCCGGCTGGATCACACCCTCGCTGAGCACACCGCTGCCGGCGCCCGGCTCGGTGAGTGTCGCGTTGCGGTCGCTGCTCAAGCCCGCCGCACCCGTGGTGCTCGGCTCGCCGCACCTCGTGCGCCTCGTACCCTGGCTGCTGAGATTCGCGGCGAACACCAATCCGCGTACGTTCCGCGCAGGCATCGCGGCTCTCGCCCAGCTGAACCGAAGAACCTTCGAGCTGTTCGAGGAGGTGCGTTCATCGGGTGTCTCGTACCGGGTCGACTCGCAGGGCATCCTCTGCGCCTTTCTCGACAGGCAGTTGGGGGAGGGTGCTCACCGATCCTCGACCGCGTTGAGCGAATTCGGAATGGGCCCCCCTCGAGGGCTCCTCCTCGGACCCGAGGCCCGGGAGCGTTACCCCCAGTTGAGTGAGCGCGTGCAAGCCGCCTACCTGTTCCCGAAGGACTTCGCCGTCGATCCGCGCTCGCTCACATCGTCCCTCGGTGAGCGTCTGCGCGCCAGAGGGGTGAGCATCATCGAGGATGCACGTGTCACCGGGATATCCCGACGCGGCGGCGACGCAGACGAGGTGCACCTGGCCGACGGCTCGTCCTATCGCTTCGACAGCCTTCTCCTCGCGGCGGGATCGGGCACGGCCCCCCTGCTGAAGCTCCTGGGGAAGCGTGCCCGGATCGAGGTGGCCAAGGGCTACTACATCACTGCTCGGACCGGTGTGGACTTCAGTACATCGGTGTCCTGCGGCGACCGGAAGGTCGCCTGCATCCCCACTGGCGGAGGCGGGCTGAGGCTGGGCGGGATTGTCGAGTTCACCGGTGACAACTCCAGAATCAGCCGAAGGAGGGTGCGCGGAGTTCTCGACGCCGTGCGCGAATACGTGCGCGACGGCGACGTCGAACTCTCGCACCCGGAGGGGGCGCTCGAGGACTCGGTGCACATCGGGAAGCGGACCCTGCGGGACAGCGGCCTGCCGATCCTCGACCGGGTCCCGGGACTCTCGAACGTCTACATCTCCTCCGCGCACGCGATGCTCGGCATGACGCTGTCAGCAGCCTCGGGCTACGAGATGGCCAGGTTCATCGACACTCGGCGGAAGCCGGAGACCCTCATACCGTTCACCTTCTAGATTGGAGCCAAATTGGAACGATTCGCCTATCCGGAGGACCTCCCGCTTTCTCTCGCCGTGCGAACGAGCGGACCGCTGCTGTTCATCTGCGGCCATGTCGGAGACACTCCGGGAATGCCCGAAGGTTCGGGAATCGAGGAGCAGACCCGGGCCTGTCTCGAATCGATCGAGCGCAGCCTGAACAGTCTGGGACTCGACCGAACAGCGATCGTCAGGAGCCTCTGCTTCCTGTCGGATCTGAGCTTGAAACCCGGGTTCAACGCGGTCTACACCGAATTCTTCCGTGGTCAGTACCCGACCCGCACGACGGTCGGCGCGGTCCTGGAGCCCGGGACACTGATCGAAATCGAATGCGTAGCTGAAGTTCCAGAAGGGAACCATCGTGAAACGACGTAAAATCGCCGCCTTGGCGGCAGGTGCGATCGCACTTGCGCTCGTCGGCTGCTCAGGAGGCAGCGGACCGGACACTGCAGGCTCCGACGAAGGCGCTTCGGGGTTCGCGGGTGAGACGCTCACCGTGACGACGCTTTCGTACTACCCTTTCTGCGGTACCAAGGGCGATGAGCTCGTCGGCATCGACGTGGATGTCATGAACAAGGTGTCGGAGAACCTCGGCTTCGAAGTGGAGTACAAGGTCACCGACGCCGCCGGCCAGATCGCAGGCATCGAGTCGAAGCGAGACGATATCACCATCTGCGATCTCGGCTGGACCAAGGAGCGTGCGGGGATCAGTCTGCTGCCCGACCCGCTCTACTACGTCCCCGTGATGCTCACCTTTGCGAGCGACTCCCCGACAGAGTACAAGTCGATCGACGATGTCAAGGGTAAGCGCGTCGGCCTGATCAACGGCTACGGCTGGAACGAGGCGTTCTCGAACCTCGAGGGAGTCGAAGCGAGCACGTATCCCGACGCCGCTGCGGTGCTCGCCGATCTCGCAGCAGGGCGCATCGACGTAGCCCCGACCGATCCGCTGGTCACGGACGTGGCGATCGCCGAGCGCCCCGACTGGGAGCTCCGTTCGAATCTGCTGACCCCGCCGAGCGCGGAGCAGCTCGAGAGCGATCCCGCTCTCGTCCGCCTGCTCCCGACACAGGCGGGGTGGATGGTCTCGAAAGAACATCCCGAGCTCGAGAAGGCGATCTCGGAGGAGATCCAGAAACTCTCGGCCAGCGGCGAGCTCGCCGAGATCTACGAGAAGTGGGGGGTGCCCGACGTTGAAGCCTGGCTGACCGTTCCCGGGGACTACATCCGCGATCAGCGGGTCGGTGTCGACCGCGACGAGTCGTGGAACCCCCCGAGCTGGCCTTGATCGTTCGCGACATGACTCCCGAGGGGCTGGAAGCGGTCGCGGCGAAGCTCGTGAGCCGGGCCGCCTCCGGCGACCTCGGCGAATCGCGGGCCGCCGACGGGACGTGGAGAAGCGTATCCGTGGTCGACTCTCACACCTCGGGGATGCCGACGAGGATCATCGTGGACGGTTTCTCCGTCCTGCCCGGAACGAGCGTCGCCGAGCGGGTCGAGTACGTGCGACAGGAGATCGCGGATGAGCTGCTGAGCCTGCTGCGGGAGCCGCGCGGTCACGCGGCCTCCTGCGGCGTGCTCGTCCAGCCGCCGATCGATCCGACCGCGGATGTCGGGGCGATCTACTTGTGCACCGACGGTCTGCTGCCGGTGTGCGGACACGCATCGATGGGCATGGTCGACGCGCTGCTGCGGGATGAGGCCAGGTCCCAGCCCGAGGGCTGGGAGAAGACGGTGACGATCGAAACGGCCGGTGGAATCCTCATGGCGCGCGCGACGCGCGGAGGCAGCGGAGCTCTCGAGGTGGGGATCGAGGTCCCCGCAGCCGAGGTGGTCGCGCTCGACGCAGAGGTCGGCGACGGCAGTGGAAGCGCGGTTCGCGCCGACATCGCGAGGTGCGGCGGGATCTACGCGATCGTGAAGGTCGCAGACGCATACCCCGATCTGGTCTTCGGGGCCACCCCGGAGCTCCGCGCGCACGCGGAGGGGATCATGGAGCGGGTCGACCGGTGGGCGTCGGAGAATCTTCCGGCTCGGCTGCCGAAGTGCACGCACGTCGTGTTCGTCGAAGAGCAGGTCGACCGCGCAGCAGTGCGCACCCTCACCGTGCATGACGGCTTCGTCGATCGTTCCCCGTGCGGAACCGGTTCGGCGGCCCTTGCCTCGGTGTACGCGCGGAGGAGGCGACTCGAGCCGGGCGAGGAGTTCCTCAACCGGTCGATGACCGGCGGAGCGTTCCGGGTGCGAGTGGAGGGCATCGAGCAGACGTCTCAAGGGTCTGCTGCGAGAAGCCGTATCCTCGGCGGCTCCCGGCTCCTCGGCGTCTCGACTCAGGTGATCGACAGACGAGATCCCATGTGGAGGGGCTTCACCTGGTGAGGCCGGTCACCCCTCCGAACACGGCTCGCGACGAGCGAGTCGCACACGAATCACCCGATTCATCACACACTTCAGGGAAGGAACGAGAGAGCGATGAGTAATCCTGCAATCACGGACAGCGAGACAGCGCCGAGGGTCTTCGACGTGACGAATGCGGCGACCGGTGCCGTCATCACGAGCCTCACCGAGATGAGTCCGGCCGAGGTCGACGCGAAAGTCGCCCTCGCCCGTACGGCCTTCGAGGGCTGGTCGCGCGAGACCCCGAAGGTGCGTGCCGACGCCCTGTTCGCGCTCTGCGCGGAACTGAGGGCTCACGGCGACGAGCTGATCGAATTGGAGGTGCTGAACACCGGCCGGTCCCGAGTCGCCGCGGCGGCCGAGCTCGAGCACATGGTCGACTCCTTCTCGTTCTACGCAGGAGCGGCTCGAACGCTCTCGACCATGGCGGCAGGGGAGTACGTGCGCGACCACACGTCGTTCATCAAGCTCGAACCGGTGGGTGTGTGCGGTCAGATCACTCCCTGGAACTATCCGATGATGATGGCGGGACTCGCCATCGCACCGGCGATCGCGGCGGGAAACTGCTCGATCATCAAACCCTCCGAAGTGACTCCGCTCTCGACCATCCGCCTGGTGGAGATCGCTTCTCGGGTGCTGCCCGAGAACGTCATGAACGTGGTGATCGGGAGCGGCAGGGTCACGGGCGACGCGCTGGTGACCCACGATGATGTCGATCTCGTATCGCTGATCGGAAGTCGGCGAGCAGGCGAGCAGATCGCGGGGAACGCGGCCTCCACGATGAAGAAGCTGCACCTCGAACTCGGCGGCAAGGCACCCGTCGTGGTCTTCCCGGGTGTCGACATGCCCTTCCTGGTGAGCCGGCTGCTCGAGGCGGGATTCAACAACGCGGGACAGGACTGCACGGCGGCCTCTCGAGTCATTCTGCATCGCTCGATCCAGGACGAGTTCCTGCGTGCCATGACCGATGCCCTGCGTGTGCTGAAGGTGGGCGGGCCCGACGAGGACGCCGCCATGGGTCCGCTCATCTCCGCGCAGCACCTCGAGAAGGTGATCGGCATGATCGAAGGCGCGAAGCGCGACGGCGCCGAGATCGTGCACGGCGGATCGCGCCTGGACCGCGAGGGATACTTCATCGAGCCGACGCTGATCAGCAACGTTCAGCAGAATGCCGAGATCGTGCAGCAGGAGGTCTTCGGCCCGGTGCTGACGGTTCAGGCCTTCGACGACGAGCAGGAGGCGATCGAGATGGCGAACGGCGTCCAGTACGACCTGGCCGGCTCGGTGTGGTCGGGCTCGCCCGGTCAGCTCTTCAGGGTCGCCGGCGCGCTGAACTTCGGAACCGTCTGGATGAACGATCACTTCCCGCAGGCCATCGAGGTTCCGCACGGAGGCCTGCGCTACTCGGGGCACGGCAAGGACCAGTCGACCTATTCGCTCGACTCCTATCTGCGGGTGAAGCACCTGATGATCAACACGGCGCTGTAGTGGCGGGGACGTCGAAGATCCGCAGGGGCAGCACGGCCGAGGCGACCGCGCCAGGGGCGTTGCCCAAGGCGTTGATGCGCAGGTCTGCGCAGACGCTGGTGATCGTGAGGGCCTGCTCGCGCGAGAACCCGCGGCCGTCGACGAGGTACGCGACCATCTGGGAGAAGGCCGAGCGCAGGGCGCGCTCCACGTCGAAGCCGCGGCACGTCTCGTCCTCATCCGTGGAGAGCCCGGTCGTCACGAGGCATTCGCCGGTGTAGCGGTTCGGCGCGTCCTCCGCGGTGAGCACTGCCGGCGACGATGGCCTCCAGCCGAGTTCTTCCACGGAGGTACGGTCGACGCGCAGCCGCACGCGCCCTCCCGTCTCGATCGCGAGTCCCGGGGCCTCCCCGTCGCCCTGCGCGAAGTGGAGGTCCCCGATCGAGACTAGGGCTCCGGGCACGTCGACGGGCAGGATCACCCGGCTTCCGGCGATCGCGTCCGTCACGTCGAGATTGCCGCCGATCGATCGCGCGGCCATGCTGCGAAGCCCTTCTGCGGCCAGGACGGGGTCGCTGGGCCGGGCGTCAGCGGTGCTCGGAAGCAGCACGTCTCCGCCCGCCAGCGCGAAGGCCCGCTCCGCTGCGGCGATCCTCTCCCTCCTCTCGGCGGATGGCGCGACCCCGATGACGCCGATGAACGGGCGGCCGGGGATGCGCACGCCGGGTACGTCGGCCGAGCGCGCGTATCCGCCTTCCAGACTCCAGCGCGCCAGGAACGGGCGGGTCACGGAATCGGAGAGCAGGCCGGGTGCCCCCGGATACAGCGCCGACCATCCGAAGGGCTGGCAGGTGATGTCGATGATCGACACGATGAGCAGGTCGCCGGGTTCGACGCCGGAGACGTACAGGGGTCCGCTGAGCGGGTGGCAGCGGTCGATGCTCGCCGAGCGGTGCTCTTCGACGGTGGTGTGCGGTCCGACCTGCAGATCCCCGCTGTCTCTGACCGCGATCTCGAACTCCTCACCGAGAGCAACCTCCGCGAGCGGCGGGATGGACTCGTGCCAGCGGTTGTGGCCTGTTCCGGGCGCGTTGATCAGGGGCGCCGAGGTGTCGAGCTCGATCTTCCGTGGCTGTTGCATGCTGGAGCTCCTGTCGCTGTCGCCGGCGCCGACGAACCGGCACGATGGTGGCCAACGCTAGCGGAGCGTACGCGTTCCCCGCAGAAGAACGAGGACGTTTCCGTATACGGATCGGCGATCCCGAGCATCTCGCGCATCGATACGCTCTATCGCCGATGCATATTGGTGCCATGGTTCTTTATCTGTTTTTATGAGAATTGTCAGGTCTCCGCAAGTCGCCGTTCAGCTGTTCGACGGTTGACGGCTCTCACATCCTCAAGGCCTGCACGCTCGAGGAGGGACCCGATTCATGCAGGCGCAGGATGAGAATTGAGGAGCGGATGAGAATGGAATCGGCACGTCAGGAACTGGTGGACCTCGGGACCGAGCACGTGAAGGACCTGCCGAGCTTTCTGGCGGCCGTCGCGGAGGCCGGCCAGCCTCCGATCGCGGTGAATCGGAGGGTGACGGCGAGGCACGAACTCGGAGCTGTGCAGAAAGCGCTCGAGGACGTGGACGACCGCATGATCGTGTTCTCGAGAGTCGACGACACGGGATTCCCGGTCGCGACGAGCGTTTTCGCGACGAACACGCGGATCGCGCTCGCACTGGGGCTCCCCGCCGATGCCTCGGCCCGTGACACGCTCCTCACCTTCCACCGGCGGCTCGACCGCAGGGGCACAGTCGAGACCGTGGCCGAGGTCCCGGCGCACGCGAACCGGGTGGTGGGGGAGCAGGTGGATCTGGGCGCACTGCCCATCGGCGCCTTCGCCGAGAAGCAGACCGAGCCCTACGTCAACTCGGGTGTGTTCCTCGTCCGGGATCCCGACACCGGCAACATCAACGCGGGTATCTACCGCATGATGAAGCTCTCCGAGAAGAACTTCACGGTGAGCGTCGACCCCGGGCACGATCTCGGCAAGGTGATGAAGAAGCACCGGGATGCGGGCACCCCGCTCCCGTTCTCGTTGGTGATCGGCGCGAGCCCGCTCTTCTATCTCGCATCCCAGGCGAAGAACCCGATGGAGCGCGACTTCTACGATGTCTACTCGGCGCTCGCCGGGCGTCCGATCCGGGTGGCGACCGGTATCACCAACGCGGTCCCCGTTCCCGAGGACGCCGAGATCGTCCTGGAGGGTGTGATCCGGCCGGGCGAGTTCGCGGCCGAGGGCCCCTACGGCGAGTTCTCGTTCTACTACGGTTCCGACCCTCGGGCGGAGGTCTGCCATATCAAGTGCGTCGCCCACAAGACGGACGCGATCTACCTCGACATCCACCCCGTGCACAACGACCACCGCAACCTCTGGCTGCATCCCGGCCGCGAGGAGAGCCTGCTCCGTCGGCTCAAGAGCCTGCTCCCTTCCGTTCAGGACGTCACGATTCCGACGGTCAGCGCCGGCATGATCTGCGTGATCTCGATCGACAAGCAGCACGAGGGGGATCCCAAGCGGGCCCTGCATTTCGCCCTCGTCTCGGACATGTTCCTGAAGCACGCGATCATCGTCGACTCCGACGTCGACGTCCGCGACCACGGCGAGGTGATCTGGGCGCTCTGCACCCGGTTCCAGCCGAAGGACGATGTGTTCATCCCCCGCGATCTGCGCGGCTACAGCGAGGATCCCAGCGGATACGAGCTCTCGGAGGGGACCGGCCGGCTGACCTCGAAGATCGGGTACGACGCGACGAGGAGCCTGTCCGGCTCGTTCCCCGGCGACGCGACCGGCATCCCCGCCGGTTACGAGGGGCTGTCCCTCGACGACTACCTCGACCCCGGAGAGCAGTAGAAGTGCAGACGAAGAAGCAGATCGTCCTCGCCATCACGGGCGCGACGGGCGCGGTGATCGGCGTGCGGATGCTCGAGCGGCTCCGGGTCCGGGGGGACGTCGAGACTCACCTCGTCATCTCGCCCTGGGGGCGGCGCACTCTCGAGTACGAGACGCCCCTCCACGCGTCGGAGGTCGAGACGATGGCTGACCACGTCTACAAGCCGAACGACATGTGGAGCCCGATCGCGAGCGGTTCCTATCGGATCGACGCGATGATCATCGCACCGTGTTCGATGCGCACGCTCGCGGCTATCGCGACGGGTCTCTCGGACAGCCTGATCAGCCGGGCCGCGGACGTGATGCTCAAGGAGCAGAGGAAACTCGTGCTCGTGCCTCGGGAGACGCCGCTGAGCTCGATCCATCTCGAGAACATGGGCCGATTGGCCGCGATGGGGACGGTGCTCATGCCCCCGATGCTGACGTTCTACAACCGACCAGAATCCATCGAGGACATGGTCGATCACGTCGTGCAGCGCGTGTTCGACCAGATCGGCATCTGCGAAGACCTCTCCCCGAGATGGATCGGACGGGACGACATCTGACGTTGTCGGCCCGTGATGTGCCCGCGATCCCGGCCCTCAGATCCGCGCGATCTCCTGGCGTGGACGCACGGCGACGTCGGTGATCTGCACGTCTCCTGGGGCGTCCACGATGAAGCGCACGGTCGCGGCCACGGAGGCCGGTCGGATGTAGCGCTCGGGATCGTAGCTCTCGGCGGGGACCAGCTCGCGCAGCATCTCGGTGTCGGTCTGGCCCGGCGCGAGCGTCACGACTCGCAGGCGATGCGGCTCCTCGTCGATGCGGAGCACGTCGGCGACACCCCTGAGGGCGTGCTTGCTCGCGGTGTACACGGCGCTGCCGGGCACGGGACGCGTGCCCGCGCCCGAACCGATGAAGACCACGGTGCCGCGCGCGGCCCGCAGCAGCGGGAGCGCCGCGCGCGTGAGCAGGGCCGGAGCCGTCACGTTCACGGCGAAGTGCCGTTCCCAGTCGCCGGCGGAGGCGTCCGCGACGCCGAGTGAGCGGGCGATCGCCGCGGCGTGCACGAGGACGTCGAGGCGATCGAGCCCGGCGAGCCGTTTCGCGAACTCCGCCTCGTCCGTCACGTCGAGCTCCCACGCCTCGCCGCCCGTCTCGCTCGCGACGGCCTGGAGGCGCGCGGCGTCCCGCCCGATGCCGATGATCCGGTGCGTGCGAGCGAGTTCACGGGCGATCGCGCCGCCCATGCCGCCGGAGGCGCCGGTGATGAGGGCGACGGGGCGGGTCGCCCGGGGACGGGTCTCAGTCATGGTGGGCTCCTCGGGGGCCGGAGTCGCCGAACGCGACGGCGAGGGCGCTGCGTGCGACGCGGTCGGTCTCGCGCAGCATCGTCGGATCGGTGCCGGGCATCGGGCTGATGATCGTGTCGTGCAGGGTCGCGTCCACGGGAATGCCGGCGAAGTGGACCGCGGGATCGACGCTGCCGTCCGCGCCCACGAGCAGGCCCGTGGCGGGCTCGATGTCGAGCCCGCCCGTGGCCTCGGACCCACCCGTGCGCCTCGCGATCCGGAACGGACGAGCCCGGCCCGCGGCGAGCAGCGAACCGACGAGCGGATCCGCGGTCTCACCGGCGTCGTGGAAGTGCATCCAGGCGTCAATGAGCACTCGCGCGGTGATCCCGGATCCGTCGACACGGGGGGACCGGGCGAAGAAGCCCTCGTCCCGCACCTCGACCAGGGCCTCGGGGCCGATGAATCGCACGATGCCGGCGTCGATGAGCGCGAGCAGCTGACGCGAGCGGAAGGCGGGAGGCCCGGAACCGGCCATCCCGCCGACCGCGTGCAGCAGGGCGAAGCCGGAGGCCCGCGACTCGGCGTCGAACCCGCCGACGCTGCCGACGCGCCCCGCGAAGCCCCGGGCCGACGCGATCGACCACAGTCCGGCTTTGAGCGCGCTGTCGCGGCCGAGCTCGGCCTCCGCGAGGTCGTCGGCGACCCGCGCCCGGACCCACGCGTCGTATGCTTCCGGGTCGGGGAAGCCGCCACCCGCGGGGTCCATCTCGGTCAGGAGGTCGAAGCGGTCGGCGCGGTCGGGCACGAGCTCGGCGACCGCGTCGTCGATGCGCTCCGGCACCGCCTCGAGCCAGCCGCGGGCGCCGGCGCCGTCCGAGAACTGCTCGTCCCCCTGGTCGGCGCGCCGCTCCAGGTCGCGCTGCACCGCAGGGTCGAGGAGCGTGTCGAGAGCCGCCTCGATCTCTCGCCGAACGGACGCGAGCGGCGCGGTGAAGGCCTGCGGCCGGACCCGGTGGAGGGTCTCGTAATGATCGAGGGCGGCGTCGGCGACGATGCGCGGCCACATCGTCCGGTCGAAGTCGATGGGCCGCGGCGCGGCGCTCCAGTCCGCCTTGCGGAGGAAGCGCTGCTCCGCCCGCGGCGGCAGCGAGCGGTAGAGCGACTTCGCCCGGAACGGCACGCCGCGGTGCGAGGTCGCGTGGAGGATCGGCTCGCGGCCGGAGGGCCGGTACCGGAGGCCCCCGGGCGCCGCGGGATCCGGCTCGAAGCGCCCGCCGCGCGAGACGGTGAGCAGCGCCATCGTGTCGAAGAAGCCCATGCCGAGTCCTCGCACGATGACATCCGCACCCGCGGGAACGCCGCTCAGATCCTGCTCGACGGGGCTGCCGGGCCGCACCCGGAGCAGCTCGGGCCGATGCGCGAGGGCCTCCGCGAGGCGCTGCTCGCCGGGGGAGTCGGTGCGCTCGAGCCAGCCGGTCGCCGCGATCACGGCATCGGCGTCGAGGTGTCCGCCGTCGGAGAGGGAGACGCGCTCGCGACCCCCGATGCGGCGCACCTCGACGGCGCGAGCCCGACGGGGGACCACTCTGACGTTCTCGGGAAGGGCGGCGCAGGCGCGCTCGAAGCACCAGCGGATGTATTCGCCGTAGAGCGCGCGGCTCGGGTGCGACTCGGGACGGAGCGCCGCGAGCTCGTCGCGGAAGTCCTCGGCGAAGCCCGGGCGCACGGGCGCCTCGTCGAACCGCACCGAGCGCTCGGGCGGGATTCCGGCGAGCCGGGGGTCGTCGGCCGGGAGCACCGCCGCCCCCGCCAGCAGGCACCACTCGTAGAGCGTCGGGCCGGGAACGACCGGTCCCTCGACGGTGCTCGAGGGCTCGGTGAAGAGCGTCACCGCGTCGGCGAGCGTGTTCATGCACAGCTCCCGGGTCTGATCCGTCCGCCAGACCCGCCCCGCTCCGATCTCGGCGTCGTCGACGACGTGGAGGTCGAGCGACCCGCCGCGCTCGCCCCGGCTGCGGTCGCGGCCGAGGTGCGCACCGATCCGTTCGATGAGCGAGGCGCCGCGGGGTCCCGCGCCGATCAGCGCGATCGAGGGGTGATTCGAGACGAGGGGCACACCACCGTTATACGCCGTCGGGACCGGATGCGCCGAGCCGGATGACCGAATGTTTCATGAAGCTCTGTTACGCGGTGACTTTCATTTCGGTTATGCGACGGATAACAATTGCTTCTGGCCGCGTCGACTGTCGCGCGGCTTCACCAGCAGCGGATCCCCGCTCGAATCGCAAGGAGTTCCCCATGAAGAAGCGCCGTGCCGCCTGGATCGGAGCCGTAGCCGCCGTCGCCATCGCGATGACCGGCTGCTCCGCGAACGGGGACGGTGGGGGAGCAGCCGCAGCGGGCGGCGGCACCCTGACCTACCTCGAGCCGCAGACGTGGATCACGCTGTACCCGCCGGCGGGCGGCTTCTACCCGAACGGCGGCGTGATCAACCAGATCACCGATCGCCTGCTCTACCAGAACCCCGAGACGCTCGAGCTCGAGCCGTGGATCGCGGAGGAGCTGCCCGAGGTGAACGCGGATGCCACCGAGTACACCTTCAAACTGCGCGAGGGGGTGACCTACTCCGACGGCACGCCCCTCGACGCCGAGAACGTCGTGAAGAACATCGATCTCTTCGGCACCGGCGACCCGGAGCGCGCGCTGCCCGTCTCGGAGGCGATCAACAATTACGACCACGGCGAGGTCGTCGACGAGCACACCGTCAAGTTCCACTTCTCGGCGCCGTCGCCCGGCTTCGGTCAAGCGGTGTCGACCATCAACTCCGGCCTGCTCTCGAATGAGACGCTCGACCGCACCAGCGAGGAGTTCGGTCCGGGCAACGCGGCCGAGATCATCGGCAGCGGCCCGTTCGTGGTCGAGAAGGAGAAGATCGGCAGCGAACTGGCGCTCGCCGCGCGCGAGGACTACGACTGGGCTCCCCCGTCGCGCGATCACCAGGGCCCCGCCCGGATCGACGGCGTGAACTTCATCGTCGCAGCCGAGGCGAGCGTGCGCGTCGGCACCGTCGTGTCGGGCCAGGCCGATATCGCTCGTACCATTCCCGCCCCCGACGAGGGGCAGTTCGCCGCCGACGGGCTCGAACTGGTCGCGGCGCCCACCAACGGTGTGAACAACGCCCTGAACTTCCGCTTCGGCCACCCGCTGCTGCAGGACATCAGAGTGCGTCAGGCGATCATCGCGGGCATCGACCGTCAGAAGATCGTCGACACCCTCTTCACCGACAGCTACCCGCTCGCCACGGGCGTCCTCGCCGAGAACGCGCGCGGTTACGTCGACACCTCGGAGAACTACGTCTTCGACCAGGACCGGGCGGAGCAGCTGCTCGACGAGGCCGGTTGGACGCCGGGATCCGACGGGATCCGCGAGAAGGACGGCGAGAAGCTCGTCCTCACCTTCAACGAGGCGCTGCCGCAGCCGCGCTCGAAGGACGTCGTGACCCTGGTGCAGGAGCAGCTCGCCGAGATCGGCATCGGGGTCGAGATCTTCCCCGGCGACCAGGTCGCGCAGGACGAGGCGCAGCGCAAGCTCGACACGATCCAGGTCTTCCACACGATGGTCGGCCGGGCTGATTTCGACGTGCTGAAGTCGCAGTTGTACTCCGCGAACCGGAACGCCCTGCTGAACCTCGACGCCGCGACCGGCACGGTCCACGATCCGGAGCTCGACGCATTGCTGGCGCAGATCGCATCGGTGCCGACCGTCGAGGAGCGCGAGGCGGCCTCGGCCGCCGCTCAGCAGCGCATCGCCGAGCAGGCCTACGTGCTCCCGCTGTTCGAGGAGCCGCAGGTCTTCGGCCTGCAGTCGCGGGTGAAGGGCTTCGAGACGGAGTCGATCGGCCGGCCGTCCTTCTACGAAGCGACCATCGAGAAATGAGCGGGCGGGCGCTGCTGAGGCGCGTGGGCCAGGCCTTCCTGGTCCTCGTGCTCGCCTACACGGGTGCCTACATCCTGCTCGCGGCGCTGCCGGGCGACGCGGTGATGGCGCGCTACGGCAGCCCCGAACTCGGCCTCACCGATGAGCAGATCGCCCAGATCCGCGAGTCGTACGGGATCGACCGACCGCTCGTGCTGCGCTACTTCGAGTCGATCTGGGCCTTCCTGAGGGGCGACCTGGGATACTCGGTGCAGAGCGGGGCGAAGGTCTCCGACCTGATCGCTGAGGCGCTGCCCTCGACGCTCGCGCTCGCGAGCATCGCGCTCGTCGGCGCGGTGTTCCTGGCGGTCGTGATCGCCTTCACCGCGAGCTACGGCGCCGGCGCGTGGCTGCGCCGGCTGTTCCGCAACCTGCCGCCCCTTTTCATCTCGCTGCCGGTGTTCTGGATCGGCATCGTGCTCATCCAGGTGTTCTCGTTCAAACTCGGTCTGATCCCGGCGATCGGGGCGAGCGAAGGACAGGCGCTGATCCTGCCCGCCGTGACCCTGACGATCCCGATCGCCGCCCCGCTCGCCCAGGTGTTCCTGCGCAGCATCGACGAGGTGCGTGAGCAGCCGTTCGTGAACGTGGTGCGGGCGCGCGGGGCGAGCACGTCGTGGTTGCTCTGGCGGAACGTCGCCCCCAATGCGCTGCTGCCCGCCCTGACGATGGCGGGTCTGCTCTTCGGCGAGCTCGTCGGCGGCGCGATCGTCACCGAGTCCGTCTTCGGTCGAGTCGGGGTCGGCAGCCTGACGGCGCAGGCGGTCGCCAACCGCGACACCCCGGTGCTGCTGGCGGTCGTCGTGATCGCGACCGTCGTGTTCGTCACGATCAATCTCGCGGTCGACCTGCTCTACCCGGTGCTCGATGCGAGGCTGCGCAACGCCGGCTCCGGTGGTCGTCGAGCGACGCGCGCGGCGGATCGGAGACGCACGGCCGACGCCGATCCGTCGGCGACGGAACGCCCGGTTGCCGCAGGAAGCCCCATTCCCGCAGGAGGTTCGAAATGACCGCGATCGAGGTCGCAGCCGGTTCCGGTACCCCCGGCGGCTCCGGGACTGGCGCCGGCACCGGCGCCGATCCCGAGCAGACGGGGCCGAGGGCCGCGCGTGCTCGGCGTTCGCTGCTGCGTCCGGGGCTGCTGCTCCCGGTGCTCGTGCTGCTCGGAGCGCTGGCCTGGGCGGTCGTCCCCGGTCTCTTCACCTCGGTGAGCCCGACGGAGACGGTCGGCCCGGCGCTGCAGGCTCCGAGCGCTGCGCACTGGTTCGGCACCGACGCGACCGGGCGCGACGTGTACGCCAGGGTGGTGTTCGGAGCGACGCAGTCGGTGACCGCGGCGCTCATCGCGGTGCTCGTCGGCCTCGTGTTCGGCTCGGCGATCGGTGTTGCGGCGGGAGCGGTGGGCGGCGCGCTCGACGAAGCGCTCATGCGCCTGGTCGACGTGCTGCTCGCCATCCCGACGCTGCTGCTCTCGCTCAGCGTCGTGATCCTGCTCGGCTTCGGCACGGCCAACGCCGCGATCGCCGTCGGCGTGACCTCGGTGGCGGTGTTCGCCCGGCTGGCGCGATCCCAGGTCGTGAGCGTGCGCGCGAGCGAGTACGTCGAAGCCGCCTACGGGTCCGGCGGCACGTTCTTCGGTGTGCTCTGGCGCCACGTGCTGCCGAACTCGCTCACCCCGGTCATCGCGCTCGCCGCGCTGCAGCTGGGATCGGCGATCCTGCAGATCTCGACGCTCGGATTCCTCGGCTACGGCGCCCCGCCGCCCACGCCGGAGTGGGGGCTGCTGATCGCAGAAGGCCGGAACTACGTCGCCACCGCCTGGTGGCTGACGGTACTGCCGGGTCTCGTCGTCGTGCTCGTGGTGATCGCGAGCAACCGGCTGAGCCAGGCCATCAACGCAGGAGGCGACTGATGAGCCTGGTGCTTCCCCGAGTGAGCGAACCGGCGGCATCGGAACACCCGACCGCACCTCTCCTGCGCATCCGCGACCTCGAAGTGCAGTACCGCACCGCGCACGGCCGCGTCGACGCCGTGCGCGGCGTGAGCTTCGACGTCGAGCCGGGCAAGGTCACGGCGGTGGTCGGCGAGTCGGGATCGGGCAAGACCACGGTCGCGCAGTCGGTGATCGGCCTCCTGGCCTCCAACGGACGGATCGGGCGCGGCAGCATCGTGCTGAACGAGCGGCGCGGAGGCCCGACCGAGCTCGTCGGTCTGCCGGAGCGCCGGTGGCGGGACCTGCGCGGGCGCTGCATCGGACTGATCCCGCAGGATCCCGGCAACTCGCTCAACCCGGTGGGCACGATCGGGGCGAGCATCGCCGAGTCGCTGCGGATCCACGGCTGGCGAGACCGGCGCAGGATCCGCGCCCGCGTGCTGGAGCTCCTGGAACAGGTCGGCATCGACGACCCCGCCCGCCGCGCCCGTCAGTACCCGCACGAGTTCTCGGGAGGGATGCGGCAGCGCGTGCTGATCGCCGCCGCGATCGCGAACGATCCCGAGCTCATCATCGCCGACGAGCCGACGAGTGCGCTCGACGTCACCGTGCAGCGCACCGTGCTGGACCTGCTCGACCGGCTCCGGCAGGAGACCGGCACGGGAGTGCTCTTCATCACGCACGATCTCGCCGTGGCCGCCGAGCGGGCCGAGAGCGTCGTCGTGATGCGGGGCGGCGAGGTCCAGGAATCCGGCCCGAGCGGGCGCGTGCTCACGAAACCCGGGTCCGAGTACACCAGGCAGCTCATCGCGGATGCGCCCGCGTTCGGCGGTATCGCGGATCGCGAGCGCATCGTCGTCTCCGAGCCCGCACCCGATTCCGAGACCGAGACCGGCCTGGCGCCGGGAACGGTCCCGCGCCGCGCGCCCGGCACGGTGCCCGGCGGCGACCCGGGCGACCGCGGCGCGGCGCTGGTCGAGGTCCGGGGTCTGCGCCAGGAGTTCCACACGGGACGATCCTCGTCGCCGTTCATCGCCGTCGACGACGTCTCGTTCGCGGTTCGGCGCGGCGCGACCCACGCGCTCGTCGGCGAGTCGGGTTCGGGCAAGACGACGACGGGTCGCGCCGTCGCGGGCTTCGCGCGACCGACCGCCGGGAGCGTGCGCGTCGGCGGCACCGAGGTCACGCAGCTGCGCGGAAGGTCGCTGCGCGAGTTCCGCCGGAGCACGCAGCTCGTCTATCAGAACCCGTACGGCTCCCTCGATCCCCGTCAGACGATCGGCCGGGTCCTCGCGGAACCGCTGCGCAATTTCGGGATCGGTGCGCGAGGCGAGCACGGAGAGCGCGTCGCGCACGCGCTCGACCTCGTGGCGCTGCCGCGAGAGTTCGCCCAGCGTCGGCCCCGGGAGCTCTCGGGCGGGCAGCGGCAGCGCGTCGCGATCGCGCGCGCGCTCATCGTCGAGCCCGAGCTCGTCGTGCTCGACGAGGCGGTATCGGCCCTCGACGTGACGGTGCAGGCGCAGATCCTGCGGCTGCTCGCGAGTCTCCAGCGCGAGCTCGCGCTCACCTACGTGTTCATCTCGCACGACCTGGCCGTCGTCAGGCAGATCGCCGACACGGTCTCGGTGCTGCAGCGCGGCCGCCAGGTCGAGCACGGCGCCGCCGAGCAGGTGTTCAGCGCTCCGCAGCATCCGTACACCCGGCAGCTGCTCGAGGCCATTCCGGGCCGTGCGCCGACCTGGATGATCTGAGCGCCGTCGCCGACGAGTAGCGCCGCCGCCGTCATCGTGCCGCGGGAGCGGCACGCGGAACCCCACACCCGATCCATCACCCGCCGACCGAATGGGAGCCCCATGAGCACCACCTCCGACACCATCTCCGCACCCGAGGGCGTCGTCGAACCCGAGGGCGCCGACGCCGCTCTCGGCGACGTCGTCGATGCGCTCGTCGGCATCGTTCCCGGCGACGCGCTCGACGGCGCCAGAGCCCGACGGCCCGAGTCCCGCACCCACGCTCAGGGCAGCTTCGAGGCGCTCTTCGTCCCCCTCGACACCTCGCACGTCACCCTCGCCGAGCGCGCGGCGGTCGCGCTGTTCGTCGCACGCCTGCACGAGCAGCCGCCGGCCGTCGGATTCTACGGATCCCTGCTGCGCGAGACCGGGGGAGGAGCCGGGCTCGAGCCGCTCATCGTCGCCGAGGCTGCGCGCGCTGCGGGATCCGGACCCTACGGAGCCTTCCGCGCCGAGAACGCACCCGAGAGCGTCGGGGGCCCGATCTACGCGGTGGAGTCGGTCGAGGCGGCCTACGCCCTGGGGGACCGTCTGGCCGCGGCGCTGGAGCACGCCCACCTGCTCGTGCTGCGTCCGAGAGACGCCGCCCGTGAGCACCTGCAGCGACTGCTCGACGCGGGGTGGAGCACGACGGGCATCGTGACGCTCTCGCAGCTCATCTCGTTCCTCGCCTTCCAGCTGAGGGTCGTGCACGGGCTCGGCGCGGTGCGAGATGCGCCGGGCGGTGCCGGAGCGGGTGCGAGGGCCAGCGCCGATGCTTCCTCGTCCGCGTCCTCGTTATCGGCGCTCGCCGCCGCGGTGGCGCGGACCGCGGAGGAGCGGGCGTCGGGCGAGCGACACGCGGTGGACGGCCGCGCCGGCGCTCCCGCCGGTGCGAACGCGGTCTCGGCGGTGGTCGCCGCCGAGCAGCTTCCGCCGGCGCCGAGGGTGACCGAGCCGCCGCGCTTCACGCAGGAGGTGCTCGGATGGAAGCCTTGGCTCGAACCCCTGCCGGTCGCCGAGTTCACCGAGCGGCACTACGACGCGCTCATCAATCAGGATCGCGTGCGGATGCCCTACTTCCGGTTGCTGGCGCGCGATCCCGAGGCGCTGCGCGAGCGCACGCTCACGGATCTCGACATCTTCTTCAACACCGACGCGGGCCTTCCCCGAGCCGAGCGCGAGATCACCGCCGCCGCGGCGTCGCGCTTCAACGGCTGCGTGTTCTGCGCCTCGGTGCACTCCCGCTTCGCGACCGAGGAGGGCGCGGATCGCGCCGAGGTGCAGCGCCTGCTCGACGAGGGCGTGGGTGCGCGGATCTCCCCGCGCTGGGACGTGCTCATCGGGGCGACCGTCGCGCTCACGGCGACCCCCGCTCGGTTCGGCCGGGACGAGATCGACGCGTTGCGCGCCATCGGCCTGGGAGAGCTCGAACTGCTCGACGTCATTCAGGCGGGCTCGTTCTTCAACTGGGCGAACCGGCTCATGCTCTCGCTCGGGGAGCCGACGATCTGAGGCGTCCGCCCTACCGGGCGGCCCGTTGAACCGGTGCGCGCCGGTCCGCCGAGCCGATCGTGATCCCGAACGCCCGTCGGCCGGGCGGTGAGGTGCTCGGCCCGGCCGGCTACCTCGTTCTCGCGCGATACTCGCTCGGGGTCACACCGAGCAGCGCCCTGAAATCGGTCGTGAAGTGGGCGTGATCCGAGTAGCCGAGTTCGGACGCGAGCGCGGAGAGCAGCAGCTCGGGATCCTCGCGCAGCCTGCCCGCGGCCTCCTGCAGTCGGCGCCGGCGGATCATGGAGTGCGGCGAGAGCCCGAAACAGCGATCGGCGAGACGCTGCAGCGTGCGGGACGACACGTGGAGCAGCGGCGGCAGCTGATCGACGCGGGTGATCGCCGGATCGGCGAGCAGATCGGCGAGCGCGTTCGCGAGCGCGGCGTCGCTCCCGGGGGCCGGCGCTTGGCCAGGCAGTGATCGCGGTCGAGGCCCCAGGACCGGCACTGGTCGAGTGCTTGATCGGGGGTGCGGTAGGGCGTGTCGATGACGGTGACGAG
>JAPSIU010000175.1 GCA_031178565.1 Leucobacter sp.
CGCGTAGTGCGCCGGTGCTGTACGCGGCGCTGATCGAGGTCGGCCGGCTGGATCCCTCGGCTCTGGAGGCGTTCAACCGCGACGGGTCCACAGTCGAGATGATCGGCGCCGAGCACTCTCCCGGGATCGAGACCACGACGGGGTCCCTCGGCCAGGCGATCAGCCAGGGCGCCGGAATCGCGCTGGGGCGCCGGATGAAGGGCGAGACCGGGCGGACCTGGATCATGATGAGCGACGGCGAGTTCGAGGAGGGTCAGGTCTGGGAGGCGATGGCATTCGCCAGCTTCCAGAAGCTCGACACCCTGCGCGTGATCGTGGACGCGAACGGCCAGCAGTGCGATGGCCGGGTCAGCGACGTCGGCGTCATCGATCCCCTGGATCGGCGGGCCGAGGCCTTCGGCTGGGAGGCGCGCGACGTCGACGGGCACTCGCTGACCGAGCTCGACGCGGCGATGAGCGAGCCGAGCGACCGTCCGGTGATCGTGATCGCGCGGACCAACCCGACCAACCATGTGCCGCTCTACGAGGAGCGCGCACCGCTGCTGCACACCCTGCGCTTCTCATCGGAAGAGGACAAGCAGCGTTTCCAGGAGGTCTACGAAGAGATGGTGGCAGGACGCTGATGGAACTCGTGACACGACCCCACGTCGAGAACTTCATCGAGTGGAGCAAGGACAGGCCCGAGGTCGTCGTCGTCACGGCCGACCTCACGAACTCGTGCGAGGTCGGCAAGTGGCGCGACACCTACCCCGACCGCTACATCAGCGCGGGCATGGCGGAGCAGAACATGCTCGGCGTCGCGGCGGGCCTCGCACGGGAGGGGTTCAGCCCGTGGCTGCACACCTTCGCGGTGTTCCTCTACCGCCGCCCGTACGACCAGCTGGCGATGTCCATCGCCTACCCGAACCTCCCGGTCCGCCTCGTCGGATTCCTCCCCGGCATCGTCACCCCGGGCGGCGTGACGCACCAGGCCATCGAGGACGTCGCGATCCTGCGCGCGACGCCGAACATGACGATCCTGGAGACCGGTGACGCCACCGAGGTGGAGAGTGTGCTCGACGTCGCCGAGCAGGTCGACGGGCCCGTGTACATCCGGATGCTGCGGGGGGTGCTGCCGCGCTTGTTCGCCAAGGACGAGCCGATGCGCCTCGGGGAGTCGCGAGAGCTCACGACGGGCGACGACGTGACCATCATCAGCAGCGGTCTCATGACCGAGCAGGCGCTGCGCGCGTCGCGACTGCTGGAGATGCGGGGCATCGGCGTGAATCTGCTCCACGTGTCGACGCTGAAGCCCTTCGGGGACCCGACGCTGATGTCCGCGATCGAGCGGTCGAAGGTCATCGTCACGATGGAGAACCACAGTGTGATCGGCGGTCTCGGCTCGGCGGTCTCGGAGTACATCACCGACGAGGGACTCGGCAAGAAGGTCGTCCGGCTCGGGCTGCGCGACACCTACGCTCACGGGGCGAGCACCAAGTACCTGATGCGCGAGTACGGGCTCGACGCGGCAGCGCTGCTGCGCGCGGTGGAGGCCGAGCTGCGGATCGATCTGAAGGTGACGCCGGAGGAGCTCGACGCGGTCTCGCTGCAGATCCGGGACGGCAAGGTCAACGCGGAGTCCCTGTGACCGGAGCCCGCTCGGTTCGATAGCCTGGAGGAAGCAGCACGACCGGGATCCCGGAGCGGGGCCGGCGTGCAGGATCACAGGTGAGAGGAAACCACATGGTGTACAGAGTGCAGGGCGTCGTCGTCAGAGCGAAGGACGCCCCGGCGACCGTCGAGACGGTCATCGTTCCCGACCCGGGCCCGGGGGAGGCCGTGGTCGACATCATCACGAGCGGGGTGTGCCACACCGATCTGCACTACCAGCAGGGCGGGATCAGCGACGAGTTCCCGTTCCTGCTCGGCCACGAGGCGACGGGGCGCGTGGCGGCCGTGGGCGAGGGCGTCACGGAGGTCTCCGTGGGGGATCGTGTGATCCTGAACTGGCGAGCGGTCTGCGGCCAGTGCCGCGCCTGCGCGAAGGGCAAGCCGCAGTACTGCTTCGCGACGCACAACGCGAAGCAGAAGATGACGCTCGAGGACGGCACGGAGCTCTCGGCCGCGCTCGGGATCGGAGCGTTCGTCGAGAAGACGCTCGTCGCGGCGGGCCAGTGCACGAGGATCGATGAGGAGTCGGACGCTGCGGCGGTGGGCCTGCTGGGCTGCGGCGTGATGGCCGGCATCGGCGCGGCGATCAACACCGGCGAGGTGCAGCGCGGGGAGTCGGTCGCGGTCATCGGCTGCGGCGGCGTCGGCACCGCGGCGATCGCCGGCGCCCAGCTCGCGGGGGCGACGACAATTATCGCCGTCGACATCGACGACGCGAAGCTCGAGCAGGCGAGGCGCTTCGGCGCGACGCACACCGTGAACTCGCGCTCGGAGGACGCGGTCGAGGCGATCCGGTCGCTCACCGGCGGGTTCGGAGCGGACGTGGTGATCGACGCCGTCGGACGGCCCGAGACCTACAAGCAGGCGTTCTACGCGCGGGATCTCGCGGGCCGCGTGGTGCTCGTCGGCGTGCCGACGCCCGAGATGCAGCTCGAGCTGCCGCTGCTCGACGTGTTCGGCCGCGGCGGATCGCTGAAGTCGTCGTGGTACGGCGACTGCCTGCCGAGCCGCGACTTCGCGATGCTCATCGACCAGTACAAGCTCGGCCGCCTCGACCTCGACGGTTTCGTGACCGAGCGCGTCGGCCTGGGCGACGTGGAGGCTGCCTTCGCGAAGATGGGCGAGGGCACCGTGCTGCGATCGGTGGTGGAGCTGTGAGCGCCGCTCGAGGTATCGGGGCCGCCGGCGGCGACGGCACGGGCGCGCGCATCGAGCGGCTCGTCACGAGCGGCACGTTCTCGCTCGACGGCGGCACGTGGGACGTCGACAACAACGTCTGGATCGTCGGCGACGACGCCGAGGTCATCGTGATCGACCCGGCGCATGACGCGGCAGCGGTTGCGGAGGCGGTCGGCGGTCGGCGAGTGCGGGCGATCCTGCTCACGCACGGTCACGACGACCACATCCGCGCGGCGCGGGAGACCGCGGAGCTGTTGGGCGCGCCCCTGCACCTGAACCCCGCGGACCGGATGCTGTGGGACGCCGTCCATCCCGACACGGCACCCGACGCGGAGATCGCCGGCGGCGACGTCTTCGAGGTCGCGGGCGTCTCGCTGATGGCGGTGCACACCCCCGGGCACTCGCCGGGATCCACGAGCTTCGTCGCGCCGGCCCTCGGCGCCGTGTTCACGGGCGACACGCTCTTCCAGGGAGGACCGGGGGCGACGGGACGCTCGTACAGCGACTTCCCGACGATCATCGAGTCGATCCGGACTCAGCTGTTCATCCTTCCCGAGGAGACCGTGGTGCACACCGGTCACGGCGACACCACCACGATCGGGGCGGAGAAGCCGCAGCTGCGGGAGTGGATCGCCCGAGGTCACTGACGCGCCCGAGGTCCGTGCCCGAGGTCACTGACGCGCCCGAGGTCCGTGCCCGCCTGCTCGCCGCCGTCCTACCCCCGCGCCCACTCCCGCTTCGCTTGGCGCGACGTGCGACCTCACGCGCTTGAGGCCGCACTGCGCGCCAAGCGAAGGGGTGACAGGGGGGGGCGGCAGGGGCGACGGGGCGACGGCGCGGCAGGACGACAGGTCGGCGTCGGCCGGACGTCGGCTGCTATTCCAAGTGAGCGGCGACCGCCCCGAGCACGGCTTCGGGGGATCCGTCGGCCTCGTAGACCGCGACGAGCACCCGCTGCCGCGCCGCGCTCTCGGGTGAGAGCCAGCGCTCGAAGAGCGAGACGAGCTGGCGCAGATCCCGGGTGACGGCGCGCGGGGGGTCCGCGACCCGATCCCGGAGCCATTCGCGCAGGGTCGCGTTGTGCACGGCGACGAGCGAGGCCGCCAGCGAGGCGGGGACCCACTCGGGCGCACCATCGGGGAGCACCTCCCGGATGTAGCCCGCGAAGACCCGCTCGTAGCGGTGGGTGATGATGAGCTCGCGATTGCGCAGCGAGGACGTCTCCCGCATCAGCTCGAAGCGGAGACGCGCGGCCTCGGGATCGCGGATCAGCAGTCTGAGCACATCCGACGTGCCCTCGACGAGTGCCTCCCCGGGCCGCAGAGCGGTCGACGCGAGGAAGCTCTCCAACTGGGCGAGGGCGTGATCGTGATCGGTGAAGACGACATCGTCTTTGCTGCCGAAGCGCCGGAAGAACGTGCTGCGGCTCATACCGACGGCTTCGGCGAGATCCTCCGCCGTCGTGGCCTCGTAGCCGCGCTCTGCGAGACACCGGATCGCCATCGCTGAACTCTCGAGGGCGGCGGTGGCGCGAGGAGCTTTCGTGGCCATACGCAGAAGCTAGCACAGATCGCGGCCCTGGTACTAAGTCCCATTCTCGCAGTTCGAATCTTCCATTCGATCTGGCGCGGCATCTTTGCGACTCTCGACCTTGACTTGGGACCGAGTCTCATGCAGGCTCGACGTGAGGGCCGTCGCCCGCGAACGAGAGGAACGCTCGATGTCGAACACGAGAAGCGCACCCGCGAGCCAGGGGACCGAGGAGCCGGAGTACGACCTCTGGGAGCCGCTGGACCCCGACGTGGCGGGCGTGTTCCGCGGTGTGTCCGACGAGGAACGCGACTACCGGGATCGTGCCCGCCGGTTCGTGCAGGACGAGGTGCGCCCCGTCATCGCGGGGCTGTGGGACCGCGCCGAGTATCCGCTGGACCTCGCCCGGAGACTGGGGGAGCTCGACCTCCTGCGCGACGGCATCGACGTGCCCGGCCTCCCGAGGCAGAGCCTCACGGCCGCGAGCCTCACCATGATGGAGCTTGCGCGCGGCGACGGATCCATCGCCACGATCGCGGGTGTGCAGGGCGGCCTCGCGCTGCGCTCCATCGCGATGTGCGGTTCCGCGGCGCAGAAGGATCGGTGGCTGGAGCCGCTCGCTCGCGGAACCGAACTCGGGGCCTTCGCGCTGACCGAGCCGACGCACGGATCGGACTCGGTGAGCCTCGAGACCCGGGCCGAGGCCGTCGACGACGGCTATGTCATCACGGGGCACAAGAAGTGGATCGGATCGGGGAGCGTCGGGCGGGTCTCGGTCGTCTGGGCGCGCGGCGACGACGGTCAGGTGCAGGGGTTCCTCGTTCCCCAGGACTCGCCCGGGTACCGCGCGACGACGATCGAGGGGAAGGCGTCGCTGCGCGCGATCTGGCAGGCGCACATCGAACTCGACGGCGTGCGAGTGCCGGCCGAGGCGAGGATGCCGGGTGCGAACAGCTTCAAGGACACCGCGCGAGTGCTGCAGGCGACGCGGCTGGGCGTGGCGTGGTCCGCACTCGGGCACGCCCTCGCCGTCTACGAGTCCGCGGTGCACTACGCGCGGCAGCGCGTGCAGTTCGGCAGACCCCTCGCGGCCTCGCAGATCGTGCAGTCCCGCCTCGCCGAGATGCTGAGTCAGCTCACGTCGCTGCAGTGCCTCCTCACGGGGCTCACCGGGGCGGAGGACCGGGGCGAGCTGAGCGGCCCCGGCGCGTCGCTCGGCAAGTACACGGCCACGCGCACGGCGCGCGACATGGCGAGGAACGCTCGAGACCTCCTCGGGGGCAACGGGATCCTGCTCGAGAACCGCGTCATGCGGCACTTCGCCGACATCGAGGCGCTGCACACCTACGAGGGCACGGAGACGGTCCAGGCACTCATCATCGGCCGAGACATCACGGGGATCTCGGCGTTCGCCTGATCGCCGCCTGCTCCTCGCCGGGATCCGGTGCTCGAAGCGCCCCCGATTCGAACGCGAGCCAGAGCAGCGATCGTTCGGTCGGGGAGGCGAGCGAGACGTCGAGCGCGTGTTCCGCCTCCCTGAGATGCGAGTTGAGCGTCTGACGATGGACGCCGAGGCGGGCCGCCGCGCGCTCCACGGCGCCGTTCTCCTGCAGGAAGGCGTGGAGGGCCTGGAGCGCACGCCTCGCGGCGGCCGGCTCGAGGGCCTCGATGCGCGCGCTCCACTCCCCGAAGACGGGGGCGTCCAGCGACGACGG
>JAPSIU010000176.1 GCA_031178565.1 Leucobacter sp.
GTCGAGAGCCTGCAGTACGACGACCAGATCGCGAAGGTCGCGGTCGTCGGCGCGGGCATGCGCACGAGCACGGGCGTCTCCGCGCAGCTGTTCCGGGCGCTCTTCGAGGCCGGCATCAACATCGAGATGATCTCGACCTCCGAGATCCGGATCTCGGTCGTCACCCGGGCCGATCTGATGGACAAGGCGGTGCGCGTGCTGCACACCGCCTTCGGCCTCGACGGCGACACCGAAGCAACCGTCTACGCCGGCACAGGCCGCTAGAGAGGAACACGGACATGGCTGAACAGCAGGGACTCTCCGTCGCCGTCGTCGGTGCGACCGGTCAGGTGGGCGCGGTCATGCGCCGCCTGCTCGACGAGCGCGACTTCCCGGTCGGAAGCATCCGCTTCCTCTCCAGCGCCCGCTCCGCGGGATCGACGCTCGAGTTCCGCGGCGAGCAGATCGTGGTCGAGGACGTCGCCACGGCCGACAAGAGCGGCATCGACATCGCGCTCTTCTCCGCGGGAGGATCGGCCTCGAAGCAGTACTCCCCGCAGTTCGCCGAGGCCGGCGCGATCGTCATCGACAACTCGAGCGCCTGGCGCCTCGATCCCGAGGTGCCGCTCGTCGTGAGCGAGGTGAACCCTCACGCCATCGACGACATCGTCGCAGCGGGCAAGGGCATCATCGCGAACCCGAACTGCACGACGATGGCCGCCATGCCCGTCGTGAAAGCACTCGACGCCGAGGCAGGCCTCGAACGCCTGATCGTCACGACCTTCCAGGCGGTGTCGGGATCCGGTCTCGCCGGTGCCCGCGAGCTCGCCGACCAGGCGGTTGCAGCCGTCGAAGCGGGCGGGATCGAGCGCCTCGTGCACGACGGTTCGGCCGTCGACTTCCCCGAGCCGCAGGTGTACGTCAAGCCCATCGCCTTCGACGTGCTCCCGCTCGCGGGTTCGATCGTCGAGGACGGCGAGGGGGAGACCGACGAGGAGAAGAAGCTCCGCAATGAGAGCAGGAAGATTCTCGAGCTCCCCGATCTCCGCGTCGCGGGCACCTGCGTGCGCGTCCCGGTGTTCACCGGGCACTCGCTGTCGATCAACGCCGAGTTCGCCCGCCCGATCTCCGCGGACCGCGCCCGAGAGGTGCTTGCGGCGGCCCCCGGCGTCGAACTGAGCGACGTTCCCACCCCCCTCGAGGCCGCAGGGCAGGATCCCTCCTTCGTCGGCCGGATCCGCGAGGATCAGTCCGCACCAGAGGGGCGCGGACTCGTGTTCTTCATCTCCAACGACAACCTCCGCAAGGGCGCCGCGCTCAACGCGGTGCAGATCGCGGAGCTCGTCGCGCAGAAGAAGCTCGCGGCGTAACCGAGCCGGATTCCGTCCGAGCCGATTATTCCTGCCCGAGGCTTTCCGCGCGAACGTATCCCTCGGGCGGAAACAATCCCCTCGGGGAGGACGGCTACAGCGGCGCCTCGAGCGTGATGAGCGACGCCTCGGGGCGGCACGCGAAGCGAACCGGCGCGTAGATCGAGTTGCCGAGCCCGGCGCTCACGTTCAGGAAGGCGGCGCGGTGCGCGTCGTACCAGACGCTCAGGCCGCGGGCCTGCGCGGTCGGTAGGTCGCAGTTCGCGGTGAGAGCACCCACGCCGGGAACACGAACCTGGCCTCCGTGCGTGTGACCGGCGAGGATCAGGTCGCAGCCCTCGTCGAGCAGCTCGCCGAGCGCCTGCTGGTAGGGCGCGTGCACGACACCGAGCCGGAGTGCGGGGGTCTGGGCTTCGTTCGCGTCGGAGTCGTCGGTCGCGGCGCTGCCAGTCGCGGCCTTGCCCACTGAGGGGGATGCCGCCCCAGCCGTCGCGGTCGTGCCGGTCGAGGCGTCGAGTGCGTTCGCAGCCTCGCGCATGGCCTCGGCGTCGTCGTAGCGGATGTGCGGATCGTTCAGTCCGAGCAGCTCGAACCGTGTTCCCCGAAGCTCGAGCCCCGTCGCGGAGTTGTTGAGGTTCAGACAGCCGAGATCCTCGAGGCCCTGCGTGAGCGCCTCGTTGTCGAGGTCGGGCGTGCGCGTGCTCAGCCGGCTGGGCGCCATGAGGTACTTGAGCGGGTTCTTGAGCATCGGCCCGTAGTAGTCGTTCGAGCCGTGCACGAACACGACGGGCGCGGTCTCCGCGAGCGGCTGCAGCGCCTGCAGGAGCGCGGGCCTCGCCTGCTGATGCCCCATCAGGTCGCCCGTGAGCACCACGAGATCGGGACGGAGCTCGGCGAGCGAGCGCAGCCAGTTGATCTTGTTCGTCTGCCACGGGGCGAGGTGCAGATCGGAGAGCTGGAGCAGGCGGACCGGGGCGGCCCCCTCGGTGAGCAGGGGCAGCGTGTGCCGGCGAACCGTGAAGAGTCTCCGCTCGATGAGCGTGGACCAGAGGGCCACACCGGTTGCGGCCACCCCGAGGGTGGCCGCAACCGAGCGCGATGAGCACGTCACGGGTGTCAGTCCCCGCCCTTGCCGCAGGACAGGGTGAGTGTGACCTGACCGCTGGCACGGGCTTCTGTGCCGCTCGCAGGATCGACCGAGACCACCTGGTCCTTCTTCGGGTCGGCTCTGCCCTCGCCCTCGCAGGTGAAGCGGACGGAGGAGAAGCCCGCTCCGTTCAGCGTCGCCTTCGCATCGTTGCCCGTCTGACCCGCGAGGCCGTCCGGTACGACGGCAGCCTGCCCGTTGCTGACGTAGACGGTGATGTCGGAGCCGAGTCCGACGGAGGAGCCGGCCTCGGGGCTCGAGCTGGCGGCGCGTCCCTGAGCCACGGACGAGTCGACCTCGCCGCCGTTGGAGACCGTGAAGCCGAGCCCAGTGAGCATCGCGGAGGCCTCCTCGAAGCTCTGCCCCTTCACGTCGGGCACCTCGATCATGGTCGTACGGGTCGCGGCCGACGAGGGCTCGGGGAACGGGGTGCCGCCGTACTTCTGGTCGGCGACGTTCATCATCGCCGGCCAGATCACCGTGTCGGCGGTCTGGATACCCATTCCGTACGTGGACACGCGGTCCCAGCTGCCGTCGGCCAACTGAATGGGCCCGGCGTTGCCGACCCAGGTCGCGGTGGAGACGGTCGAACTCGCCCCCACGGTCCAGTTGTCCTTCACGTCATCGGTGGTACCCGTCTTCGCGAGGTGCGGGACGCCCGCCGCGGACCGCGCGTGGTTCGCAAGGCCGTTGTTGACCGTGTACTCGAGGGCGTAAGCGACGCCCGCGGCGACCTCGGGAAGGACGCCCTGCGAGCACCCCCTCTTCGTGAACGGGACGGGCTTGTCGTCGGAGTCGAGGATCTGGTCGATCGGCACGGGGCTGCAGACCGTGCCGTTGCCGGCGAATGCGCCGTAGGCCGCGGACATCGTGATGGGCGCGATCTCGTCGATGCCGCCGTAGACGTTCGACGGCACCATCGAGAGATCGCGGAAGCCCCCGTTGAGCGTCGGCACGGCCGGTCGGCTCGGATCGCCCTCGGCCGGGGCGAGATCCGAGGCCCGGTGGATCCCGAGGCTCTGCGCCGTCTGGAAGGTCTCGCAGAGGTCCATCCGCTGCTGCATGGAGACGAGGCCACCGTTGACCGACTGCGCGATCGCGGTGAGCACCGGCTTGTTGCCCTTCGTGCCCTCGTTGTCGTTCGTGAAGCTGAAGGAGCCGAAACCGTAGACGCCGTCGGGCAGGCAGGACGCGCGGAACGAGTTCTCCTGCACGGAGCGGCCGTTCACGTTGACGATGTCGCGCACCGAGTGCCCCGTGCGGATCCACTCGGCGAGTGTGATCGGCTTGAACGTCGAGCCGACCTGGAAGCCGCTCGAACCGCCGTATTCGTAGTCCGTGTTGTAGTTGACCGTCGTGTAGCGGGGGTCAGCGTCGATAACTTCTTTGGCGTTGTTGAACGGCCTGTTCTGCACCATCGCGAGCACGCGCCCGGTGCCGACCTCGGTGCTGACGCTCGCGCCGCCGACATCGATGCCGTCCATGATCGCGGGGACGGTCGACTGCATGGCGGCGAGGCCGGCCGTCTGCATGTCGAGGTCGATCGTCGTCATGATCTTGTAGCCGCCGCGGCTGAACTTGAATTCGCGCTCCTCGGGGGTCTTGCCGAAGTTCGGGTCCTGCTTGATGTAGCGCAGCACGTAATCGCAGAAGTGCCCGACGCCGAAGTTCTGCTCGGCGACGTTGCACCCCGCGACGCGCGGCTTGATCGTGGGCGTGACAGGGGTCGCGACCGCCTCGTCGTACTGCGCCTGGGTGATCTTGCCGTGGTTCAGCATGCTGCCGAGGATCTTGTCGCGGCGCTCCTGGTTCGCGGGAATGTTCTCGGGAACGTCGATCTGCAGCTTGCCCGGGTTGTTGACGGTCGCCACGAGGCTCGCCGCCTCGGCGAGGGACAGATCCTTCGCGGACTTGCTGAAGTAGTACTGCGCGGCCGACTCGATCCCGTAGATCTGGCGGCCGAAGAGGGCGATGTTGAGGTACCCGAGCAGGATCTCGTCCTTCGAGAACTTCTTCTCGATGCTGATCGCGTACTTCATCTCCTTGAGCTTGCGATCGAAGTCCTGGCGCATCGCGTTCTCATAGGCCTTCTTCTGCTCCTCCTTGTCGGGGATCGCGATGGCCTCCTGCACGAGCACGTTGCGCACGTACTGCATGGTGATCGTCGACGCCCCCGAGAAGCCGGTGCCGGCCGCGTTCTGCAGGGCCGCGCGACCCGTCGCGAGCACGTCGACGCCCCCGTGGGTGTAGAAGCGCGGGTCCTCCTCGGCGACCGCCGCGTCCTTCACGAACTGGGAGATGTTGTCCCAACTGACCATCTCGCGGTTCTGGTCGTAGAAGGTCGCGAGCTCGTAGACGGTGCCGTCGCTGCCGGTCGCGTAGAGCGAGGACGGCTCGGCGAGTTGTCCCGGATCAAGGTGGTTCGGGAGCTTCTCGAAGATGTCGACCGCCGAGACGGCCGCGGCGCCGCTCACGGCGACTACCGGCGTGACCGCGGCGGTGATGAGCACACCGGCCACGGCGCTCATCGCGACGGCTCCGAGGATTCCGCCGAGAGCTCCGCCCGCGCTGCGGGGCCTGACCGAGCGGATGCGCGAAGACTTGGATGTCTGAGGGGTCATAGAATCTAGAGTAAGCGACGTAGCTGACAAACGACGAAGCGAACGCCGTACGCACTCGGGCGTGCGATCCTCGCCGTCCGGCCGAAACCGTCGACGATCCAAAGGAGATCCGTACGTGAGTGAATCCACCGAGGCCCCGCGCTGGGAGTACTTCGTGACACCGCTGATGCTGCACAAGGAGGCCCAGATCCTGAACAACTGGGGCGCTCAGGGTTGGGAGCTCGTGCAGATCATCGAGGGACCGGCCGGCGGAAACGTCGCATACATGAAGAGGAAGGCCTGACATGTCATCAGTGATCGAGGAACGACTGAGCGAACTCGGCTACGAGGTGCCCGACGTGGCCGCCGCAGTCGCGGCCTACGTGCCCGCGCTGCGCGACGGGAACTACGTCTACACCGCGGGGCAGCTGCCCTTCGTGGACGGGAAACTCCCCGTGACGGGAAAGGTCGGCGAGGGCGAGGGGCTCGTCTATCCCGAGCAGGCGGAGGAGCTCGCACGCCTGTGCGCGCTGAACGCGCTGGCGGCCGCTCGCGGTGTTCTCGGGTCGCTCGACAAGATCAGCCAGGTCGTGAAGGTGACCGCATTCGTCGCCTCCGATCCCTCGTTCACCGGGCAGCCCGGCGTGGCGAACGGTGCATCCGTGTTCCTCGGCCGAGTATTCGGTGACCTCGGCATTCACGTGCGCTCGGCCGTGGGCGTCGCGGTGCTGCCGCTCGACGCCCCAGTCGAGATCGAGTTCGTGTTCAAGGTCCAGGACTGACGAACGACGGAGGGCCGGGATCCTGAATCGGATCCCGGCCCTCAGCGGTTTCAGCTCACGCTATGCTGGCGCGTTTCACCCTGAGCGCTCCCGGCTCGGTGGAGCCGGCGCGGACCGCGGTGAAACGCGGGCGCGTTTCACCCTGAGCGCTCCGCGCGCCCCCGAGCCGAGATGGT
>JAPSIU010000177.1 GCA_031178565.1 Leucobacter sp.
TCCCGCGGCCGCTCCCCCGGCAGTCAGGCTCCCCTCGAGATCGATCGTCGCCGCTCGCAGGCGTTCCATCGCGGGCGCGCCGTCCTGGGCCGCGTCGGTGGCCCCGAGATCGAGCAGCAGGTGGGCCGCGCCGCCCTCCGCGAACTCGACGGCGGGATCGGCGAGATCCAGCGCGAGGGCGCCGTCATGCCCCGTGAAGTGGACGCCGCCCGCGAACGGGATCGAGCCCGAGTCGAGTTCGCCCGACACCTCTCCGCCGTCCGTGCTCCACAGGAAGCTCGGCGTCTCGTATCCCGCACCGCCCTCGGTCGTCCACGCACCGTCGGCGATGCTGCCGCTGATGTACGAGCGGAAGCTCTCCTTCACGCCCCAGACGAGGTCGGCGCTCGTCACTCGACAGTCTTCGGAAGGCGTCTCCCGGGTCTCCAGCGGCGCTGTGATCGGCGCCGCCGATGCACCGGGAGCGAGCAGGATCCCTCCGATCGCGAGCGCGACGCCGACTCCCCCGGCCGACACCACGCGTCTGACGAAGTGGGTCTTCACGAGTTCTCCTTGATGCGCTGACGGGATCCGCGATCCGGGGCTGGGCGTCTCCGCCGGATCCGCGCGAACGTTCCGGACTGCGCGACCACCATACCGCTCCCCGACGAACTCCGCTCCCCGCACCCCGCACCGGATCCGTCCCCTCCGGCCTCCCACGTTCGCGCCGTACACTGGGAAAGGATCCACCTATCAGTCTCCGGAGGCAGCCATGAGCAAGCCGATCGATTCCGACAGCTATCCGTTCCAGCTGAGCGACAGCGACTGGCGGGAGCGCCTCAGCCCCGAGGAGTACGCGATCCTCCGCCGCGCGGCCACGGAACGAGCCGGCACGGGAGATCTCCTCGGCGAGGAGCGCGACGGCCTGTACCGCTGCCGCGCCTGCGGCAATGAGCTGTTCGTCGCCGGCACGAAATTCGACGCCGGGTGCGGCTGGCCGAGTTTCTACGAGAGCGTGCGCCCCGAGGCCGTCGAACTGCTGGAGGATTCGAGCCTCGGCATGGTGCGCACCGAGGTGCGGTGCGCCGAGTGCGGGTCCCATCTGGGGCACGTCTTCCCCGACGGATTCGGCACGCCCACCGGCGATCGGTACTGCATGAACTCCCTCGCGCTGAGCTTCGAACCGGGCGCCGGGACGGACGCGGGATCGGGACCCGACGCGGAACCGCGCGCCGGGACGGACGCGGACTCGGGATCTCACGCGGACTCGGACGCTCGATGAGCGACGAGCGCCCCGTCTTCGAAGCGCTGCGCCGACGGCGATCCCACTCGAAGGTGACCGACGAGGCTCCGAGCCGGGCCGAGCTCGAAGAGCTGCTCGGCGCCATGTCGAGCGTCGCGGACCACTCGGAGCTCAGACCGTGGCGGATCATCGAACTGCGGGGCGACGCGCGACGCAAGCTGGGCGCCGGACTCGCGAAGGCCGCGGGCGAAGACGAGGACAAGTACGTGGCGAAGGCCATGCGCGCGCCGCTCGTGCTCGCCGTGGTGGTGAGTCCGCGGGAGAGCGGGAAGGTGCCGCTGTGGGAGCAGGAGGCCGTGGCGAGCGGTGTCGCCCACTATCTCGGACTGCTGCTCCACGAGGCCGGGTGGGGGTCCATCTGGCGCACGGGACTCCTGACGCGCAGCAAGGCCGTCCGCAAGGCCCTCGGCGTCAAGAAGCCGGAGTATCTCCTCGGCTGGCTCTACGTCGGAGGGATCCCGGAGCGCGATCGCAAGGAGAAGCCGCGCAAGCCGCTCGACGCGAAGAAGCACCTCGGTTCGCTGTAGGGATCACCCGGCGGCGCCTCGACGCTTTCGCGAGGGCAGCGCCGCGATCACGACGGCGAGGAGTGCGATCGCGGATCCCGCGATCAGCCCGGGGGTCAGGCCTCCCCCGAGCGGGATCCCAGCGTCGAACGCCACCGCCGCGACGAGCTGACCAGCGACGTTGGACATGCTCAGCAGCAGCACCCCGGCCGCGCGCACGAGCATCGCGGCGATCGCGATGACCACGGTGCCCACGAGACCGCCGATGTAGAACAGCGGCGAGCTCGGCCACGCCGCCGGCCAGCCGGAGATCGACACGGAGACGAGCGCCATCGCGACGAGAACCGCGGTGCCGACGACGAAGTTCACGAAGGTCGAGGTGATCGCACTGTGCGCCGCCGCCCGCACGAGCCCGTTCACCATCGACTGCCCTGCGACGCAGACGCCCACGACGAGCGGAAACACGACGAGCCACGCCGCGTGCAGCGTCGACACGTCGGCACTCACCGCCACGACCACGGCGACGATCGCGAGAGCCGTTCCCGCCAGCCGGAGGGGTGTCGGGTCGATCCGGCCCCCGGGCCCGAGCCCGGCTCTGTCGAGGATCAGCCCGCCGGCCACCTGCCCGGCCACGATGCCGACCGTGAAGAGCGCCAGGCCGGTCAGCGGTGCGACGAGGCCCTGGCCCAACACGAAGAGCGCCCCGGCTGCGCCGCCGAAGAGCGTCCACACCGGAAGGCGACGGGCGGCGAGTTCGGCCCGCAGCTTCGACAACCCGGCCCTCGCCCGACGCGACGCGAGCACCGCGAGGCACATCACGACGAGACCGGATCCGAAGGACACGGCGGCCGCCACGTAGCCGTTGCCGAGTTCCTGGCTCAGGCCGCCGTTGATGCGGGACTGCACGGCGACGAGAACGCCCGCGAGACCGGAACCCACGAGCGCGGCCCAAACGGGGAACCTGGGATTCGACACTCGCCCTACCCTACTCCGAGGGCAGGCCGGCAAGCTGCTCGCAAACAGAAAACCCTCCCGAGGGAGGGCCTTCTCGGAGCCGCCTGTCGGACTCGAACCGACCACCTGCGCTTTACAAGGGCGCTGCTCTACCAGATGAGCTAAGGCGGCGTGCGGGCGGCCCGAAGGCCGCCCTTGGCAGTTTACTCCGCCTGCTCGGCGTCCTCCGAATCAGCGGAGCCGCCCTCGGACGAGTCGCCGTTCTGCTCCTCGATCTCGCCCCTCACCTTCAGCAGGTGGGCCTCGAGGGGGCCGTCGCGGCCCGCATCCCATTGCTCGCCGTTCACGATGACGAGCGGGGTCGAGACGAGACGCTGGGGGCCGTCAGCCGGCTGCAGTTCGGTGGCGCTGCGCGGCATCAGCAGCTGAGCGCCCTCGGCGAGGCCGAGAATGCCGGTCTCGGTCGCGGCCTTGGTGTTCCCCGAGATGAAGTCCGCGAACTCGCGGTCCTTGACGCACTCGCGCAACTCGGGCGTCAGATCGGCACCGGCCGCCTCGGCCTGCTCCAGCAGTTCGTCGTCGGAGAGTCCCTCGGTCTGCTCGGCCGGCTGCACCTCGGCGCTCAGCAGCCGCTTGTGCAGTTCGAACGCGGCGTCGGGCTGCTGCTCGACGACGCAGCTGAACAGGTTCGCCGCACGCGTCGAGTACCGGCTGCCGAGCGACTGCGCGTCGAGGAAGTTGATCGGGTAGACCTGCAGCTTGACATCGCCGCTGCCCACGTAGTTCTCGAGCATCGTGCCGTTCTGCTGCTCGAACGCGCCGCACGCGGGGCACATGTAGTCCACGTAGATCGCGACGTCGAGCGGCAGCTGCTCGCGATCGACGGCGGGGGCGACGCGCTCCTCGCCCGGTTTGAGGGCCGGCCCCTCCACGACCTTGAGATCCTGTTCGAAGATGGCCCCACCCGAAGCCATGTTCTCGGGCCCCGGCCCGGCCGGCTTCATCGTCTGGGTGACGATGAGCGCGACGACGGCGAGCACCGCCAGAACGCCGAGTACCACACCGCCCTGCAGGAAGAGACGATTGCGCTTCTCGCGCTTCTTCTCCTTCTCGCGAGCGGCGCGGGCCTGTTCGCGGGCCTGCGAACGCCGCGCGTTCTTCGTCAGGCGATCGTTCGTCTCGTTTGCCATGCATGTCTCCCGGCTTGGTCCGCACACGCGGAGCTTTCGTGTCGCGCGAGTGCGCGAGAAACCTACTTCTTCTTGTTCGCCCGTCGGTCGGCGCGGTTGGCGGGTGCGCCGTCGGCGGGAACCTGCTGGCCGAACGCCCCCCGCTGCGTAGGCTGGGCCGGCTGAGCGGGCGCCTGCCGCGCGCCCTTTCTCCCGGCCGCGGAGCCGCCGGCACCCGGTCCGGCGGATTCAGACCCGCCAGCGCCGCTCACCTCGGGCGCCCCGTCCTCACTCGGCGCGGTGTAGCTGAGCTTCGACTGGTCGGGTCCCTGCTGCTCGTCCAGTCCACCGCCCTCGAGATGCACGTGATCCTGCGGCCCCTCGGCCGGACGCACCTTCACCTCGAGGTTGTAGAGCAGCCCCATGGACTCCTCCTTGATCTGGCCCATCATGCCCTCGAACATGGTGTATCCCTCGCGCTGGTACTCGACGAGCGGATCGCGCTGCGCCATCGCGCGCAGACCGATGCCCTCCTTGAGGTAGTCCATCTCGTAGAGGTGATCGCGCCAACGGCGGTCGATGGTGGTGAGCACGACGCGGCGCTCGAGTTCGCGCATGGCCTCGCTGCCGAGGGTCTCCTCGCGCTTCTGGTAGGCGACCTCGGCGTCGGAGAGGATCTCGCGGCGGAGGAAGGCCCGGTCGACCCGACGGGATCCGCCGGTCTCGGCCAGCAGCTCGTCGACGGTGATGCCGACCGGGTAGACCTGGCGCAGGTCGCTCCACAGCGCATCGAAATCCCAGTCCCCGTCGGTTCCGTGCGAGTCGAGGATCGCGTCGATCGTCTGCTCGCGGAAGGAGTCGATCCGGGACTCGATCTCCTCGCCGTCGAGGATCTGCTGCCGATCGCTGTAGATCGCCTTGCGCTGACGATCCAGCACGTCGTCGTACTTCAGCACGTTCTTGCGGATCTCGGCGTTGCGCTGCTCGACCTGGCTCTGCGCGCTCTGGATCGCGCGGCTGACCATCTTCGAGTCGATCGCGAGATCGTCGGGGAAGCTGTCGCGGTTCATGAGCGCGGCGGCCGCGCCGGAGTTGAAGAGCCGCATGAGGTCGTCGGCGAGCGACAGGTAGAAACGGCTCTCGCCGGGATCGCCCTGACGTCCCGAGCGACCGCGCAGCTGGTTGTCGATGCGGCGGGACTCGTGTCGCTCGGTGCCGAGCACGTAGAGACCGCCGACGGCGATGACCTTCTCCGCTTCCTCGGCGACCGCTTCCTTCACCGAGGCGAAGACGTCGTCCCACGCCTCCTCGTACTCGTCCGGCGTATCGTGCGTCGAGAGTCCGCGCGATGCCATCTCCTGCACCGCGAGGAACTCGGCGTTGCCGCCGAGCATGATGTCGGTGCCGCGGCCGGCCATATTCGTGGCGACGGTGACGGCTCCGAAACGGCCCGCCTGCGCGATGATCGCGGCCTCGCGCGCGTGATTCTTCGCGTTCAGCACCTCGTGACGCACACCCGCCTTCGCGAGCAGGCGCGAGAGGTACTCGCTCTTCTCGACGCTCGTCGTGCCGACGAGCACGGGCTGGCCCTTCTTGTGGCGCTCCGCGATGTCCTGGGTGACCTGCGCGAACTTCGACTCCTCGTTCTTGTAGACGAGGTCGGACTGATCCTTGCGCTGCATCGGCATGTTGGTCGGGATCGGGACCACGCCGAGCTTGTAGGTCGACATGAACTCGCCGGCCTCGGTCTCGGCCGTGCCCGTCATGCCCGAGAGCTTCTCGTAGAGGCGGAAGTAGTTCTGCAGGGTGACCGTGGCGAGCATCTGGTTCTCGGCCTTGACCTGCACGCCCTCCTTGGCCTCGATCGCCTGATGCATGCCCTCGTTGTAGCGACGGCCGGCGAGGATACGGCCGGTGTGCTCGTCCACGATGAGCACTTCGCCGTTCAGCACGACGTAGTCCTTATCGCGCGAGAACAGCGCCTTCGCCTTGATCGAGTTGTTGAGGAAGGAGATCAACGGGGTGTTCACCGACTCGTACAGGTTGGTGATGCCGAGGTGATCCTCGACCTTCTCGATGCCCGGCTCCAGCACACCCACCGTGCGCTT
>JAPSIU010000178.1 GCA_031178565.1 Leucobacter sp.
GCGGCATCGGTGGTCGCAGGATCGCACGAACGGGCCCGCTCTGCTTCGGCAGGGCGGGCCCGTTCGCGTTCCGGCCGACCTCCGCCGCCCCGGCCCGTCTCCGCCGCCCGGCCCGTCTTCGCCACCCCGGCATCTCCGCCCCGGCCCATCTTCGCCACCCCGGCCCACCTCCGCCATCCCGTCTCCGCTATCCCCTACCCACCCGGCGGTGCACTCGTCCGCCGGGAGTGCACTCCTCGACGCGCGGATAGGTGTCCTCTCGGCGCAGGGGTGCGCTCTCGGCGGAGTCAGAGCTTACTCAACGGAGGTAGGGCTCGAGGCCGCCCCCGCTCACCGGCGGCGGCACCCCGAAGGAGCGCAGGCGCGCCGCCAGCGCCTGGGCCGTACGGGACTCCGCGAACCCCCAGCGAATGAGCCGCTTCATCGTCGTCCCCTGAATCCAGTTCTCGCGTGCCCGTTCGTCGACGACGACTTGAGCCGCGGAGCGACGACTCAGCCGTTCGGACTCGAAGTATTTAACCAGTCCGTCGATCTCGGCGAGGATCCCGAGGCCGAGCAGCTCGACGTCGACACGGTACATGCCGTCGTTCGGAGAGGGTACCGGGACCTGGATCTCCACCTCGTAGCCCAGTCTGCGCAATTGCAGACGGCTCAGGCTCTCGGGCATCGACTCCGCGCGCCCGTCGGCGAATCGGATCTGCGCTCTTGCCCTCCGCACGCCTCGCTGCCCCGCCATGGCGCTGACCCTGTCGAGCATGCGCTCGCTCCACTCGTGCTGCGCCTCTCCCGCGTCACGCCCGAACGTCCGCTGCAGGCCGGCGTCGAGGCAGGGGATCGCCCGGTCGGAAGCGGAGAACCTCGCCACATCGAGCAGTGTTCGATCGAGTCCCGTGCAACGCAGCCCGCCGATCTCGACGATCTCGTCGGGAGGGATGTCGCAGCGGTGCCGGATCACCGAACCGGTGTCCCGCACCGCGCCGCCCGGCCTCGCAGCCACTTCGACGCGGCTGGTCGATACGCCGTACAAACGCAGTGACGCCCGCACGCGGTCGACTCGGTCCTCGGGTTCTTCTGCCTGCACGGACGTAGGATCCCACGCCGGCGAGCCTCGACCGCCTCCGCATGCTCATCCGTGGATAACTCGGGCGATGGCGGAACGTCACGGACTCTGTGGACGAACATCGACCACCGCGCACTCGGGGTTCCACTCTGCGCACCCCGAAGATGCGCACGTCGTGCATACCCGCCCGCCGTGCACTCGTCCGCCGAGAGTGCACTCCTCGACGCACGGATGGGTATTCCCTCGGCGGACGAGTGCGCTCTCGGCGGTGATGTGCTCCCGGCGGCGGGCGGCGCCGACCGATTCAGTGATTAGGCTACGGGTATGAGCACGACAGATCCGACGGTTCCCGAAACGCCCCGGCAGGACGGTTCCGCCCAGCCCCAGCCGCCGTACGCGCCGCAGTACCAGCAGTCCGGACAGACCGGGCAGCCGCAGTACCAGCAGCAGCCGGGGCAGGCGCAGCCCGGGCAGCAGTACCAGCCGCAGCCGGGGCAGCAGTATCAGCCGGCGGAGCAGCCGCCGTATCAGCAGCCGGGGCCCGCACAGCCGCAGTATCAGCAGCCGCAGCAGTCAGGGCCGCAGCCGCAGTACGCCCCGGCGCCCCGGTACGCACCGACGCAGGCGCCGCTCAACGTTCCGGGGCTCATCTGCCTCATCATTCTCGGGCTGCAGGCGATCCTCGTCATCACCACGCCGTTCCTCTTTCGCGCCGCGGGCGGCGGAGGTGTGTTCCCGGTGATCTCCGCCGCGATCACGATCGTGTCGGTCCTGTTCTCGATCGCCCTGATCGTGTTCGGCGTCATCGGCTGGCGCCGAAGCGCATCGGAACGACTCCACTGGGCTGCGATCGCCGGCGTCGTGATGGGTGCGTTCGATCTCGTCGTGCAGCTCGTGAGCCAGCTCAGCAACTGGCTCGCATTCAGCGTGCTCCCGTACTGAACCGGCGCGCGCACGCAGAAACGCCCGCCACCGCGAGGGTGACGGGCGCTTCGCAGCACGTATCCGGCGATCACCGGATCCGAGGAGCTATCGGCGAAGACCGAGGCGCTCGATGAGCGAACGGTAACGCGTGATGTCGATGTCCTGGAGGTAGCCCAGCAGGCGACGGCGCTGACCGACGAGCAGCAGGAGACCGCGGCGCGAGTGGTGATCGTGCTTGTGGGTCTTGAGGTGCTCCGTCAGATCCTTGATCCGCTGGGTGAGCATGGCAACCTGCACCTCGGGGGAACCGGTGTCGCCGGGCTTGGTCGCGTACTCTTCGATGATCGCCTTCTTGACGTCTGCTTCCAGTGCCATAGGGATCCCCTTCCTGTTGCTGCGCGGCGCCGTCAGCGGGATGCTGGGGCTCTCTTTCTCCGCGGCCGTTCTAACGGCAACCTGTACATCCTAGCACCTTCGGCTGCCGCGCGCCCGCTCATGCGCCCGTAACAGAAGTGCAGCGCACCCGTCACGGAAACGACATCACTCCGAGACGGTCGTGAAACAGCCGCGGCGCACACTGGTCGCACGGAGACAGTCCCGCGTTCCGAGAGAAAGGATGGCGTCCCATGGAAGCCACAGACGTTTGGACCCTCGCGAGCAGCGCGCTCGTGCTCATCATGACCCCCGGGCTCGCGCTCTTCTACGGCGGGCTCGTGAGGGTGCGCTCGGTCGTCAACATGATGCTCTTCAGCGTCAGCGCCATAGGCGTCGTCGGTATGCTCTGGATCCTCTTCGGCTACGGCATGAGCTACTTCGCCGAGGGCGAGAGCGGGTTCGCCGGGAACCCCCTCAAGGACCTCGGCCTCATCGCCACCGATCCCGAGACCTTCATCGGCGTCGGCTTCGGCGCGGTCTTCGCGATGATCACCACCGCCCTGATCTCGGGGGCGATCGCCGACCGCGTGGGCCTCGGTTCGTGGGTGCTGTTCTCGGGCGTGTGGGCCGCGCTCGTGTACTTCCCCGTGGCGGCATGGGTCTGGGGCGGCGGCTGGATCATGCAGCTCGGCGCCTGGCTCGGCACCCCGGAGGTGATCGACCTCGCAGGCGGCACGGCGATCCATATCAACGCCGGCGCAGCGGCCCTCGCGCTCGCCATCGTCGCGGGCAGACGCCGCGACTTCGGCCCGGGATCGCACAAGCCGCACAGCGTGCCGCTCGTCACCATCGGCGCGGCGCTCCTGTGGTTCGGCTGGATCGGCTTCAACGCCGGCCTCGCCACGGAGATCGCCGAGGCGGGCCTGATCCTCGTCAACACACTCGGCGCACCCGCGGCGGCCATCGTGAGCTGGCTCGTCGTCGACGCGGTGCGCGGCAAGAAGCCGAGTGTCATCGGGGCGGCGTCCGGCGCGATCGCGGGGCTCGTGGGAATCACACCGGCCGCGGCGAACCTCTCCCCGCTCTGGGCGCTGCTGCTCGGTCTGATCGCAGGCGCGGCCTGCGCCTGCGCGATCGACTGGAAGTACCGCCTCGGTTACGACGATTCGCTCGATGTCGTGGGCCTGCACCTGGTCGCCGGCGTCATCGGAACGCTCTACCTCGGCTTCTTCGCCTTCGACGACGGCATCTTCACCGGTGGCGACGGCGGTCTCCTGCTGGTCCAGGCGATCTCGGTGCTCGGTGTCCTGATCTACTCGTTCACGGCATCGCTCCTCATCGCGTTCGCCGTCAAACTCGTCACCGGGCTCCGCGTCCCGACGGAGGTCGAGGAGGCGGGCATCGACGCCGCCGCCCACGGAGAGGAGGCCTACGCCTACGAGCCGAGTTCGGCCTTCGCGGGCACCCGATAGGCTCGATTCATGACCGCTGCGACTGCACTCGACACCACCCCCGAAGCGCTCTGCCGGATCGCGGCCGACGTCGCCGGCCGTGCCGGACGCCGGATCCTCGAGCTCCGCAGGTCGGGAGTCTCCGTTGCGGCCACGAAGTCCAGCGACAACGATCTCGTGACGGAGGCGGACCGGGAATCGGAGCGCATGGTCGTCGAGGCGCTCCGGGAGGCGAGGCCTCACGATGGCATCCTCGGCGAGGAGGGCACGGGCATCCCGGGCACGAGCGGGATCACCTGGGTGATCGATCCGATCGACGGCACGACGAACTACCTGTACGACCTCCCCGCCTACGCCGTCAGCATCGCCGCGACCGTACCGGATGAGGCCGCGTTCGCCGACGGGAGGCGCGCCGTCGCCGGAGCGGTCTACAACCCGCGCACCGACGAGCTGTTCGACGCGTGGGAGGGCGGCGGCGCGAGGATGAACGGCGCGCCGATCCGTGTCTCGGACAAGGGCGACCTCGCAACAGCCCTCGTGGGGACCGGCTTCGGCTACACGACCGAGAGAAGGTTGGAGCAGTTGGTCGTGCTGCAGCGCGTGCTCCCGCGGGTGCGCGACATCCGGCGCATCGGATCGGCCGCGTACGACCTCTGCCTCGTGGGTGCAGGCCGGCTCGACGCGTTCTTCGAGCACGGCCTGCAGCCGTGGGACTACGCGGCCGCGGCACTCGTGGCGCGCGAGGCCGGGGCCGGGCTTCTCGGGCGAGACGACAAGACGCCCCCGGGAGAGCCCCTCATCTTCGCCGGGAACCCGGCCCTCGTGAACGCTCTGCGGGACCTCGCCCTCGCGCGCTGACCCGCGGGCTCCGCTCACCCCGCCGCGCGCGGCGCTCCCATGCCGGGATCTATCTGCACCGGGCCGGCGGCGGACGGGCGGATGTCGAAGTCGAAGATCGCGGTCGGCAGGTAGACCGTCGAACACGAGTTCGGGATATCCACGACACCCGAGAGCCGCCCCTCGATCGGAGCCGCGCCGAGGAGCAGGTACGCCTGCTCGGGGCTGTACCCGAACTTGGTCAGATAGTCGATCGCGTGCAGACAGGCCCGCTGATACGAGAGGTGGGAGTCGAGATAGCGCTGCTCGCCGTCGAGTGTGACCGAGGTCCCGGAGAACGCCAGCCACTCGCTGTACTGCGGCTCCACGTTGCCCGGCATGAAGATCGCGTTCTCCGAGACGCCGTAGGTCTCCATGCCTCCCCTGATGAGGTCGACGCACAGATCGATGAAGCCTCCCATCTCGATCCCGCCGCAGAAGGTGATCTCACCGTCGCCCTGCGAGAAGTGGAGGTCGCCGACCGAGAGGTTGCCGCCGTCGACGAACACCGGGTAGAAGATCCGGGTCCCCTTGCTCAGGTTCTTGATGTCCTGGTTGCCGCCGTTCTCGCGCGGGGGCGCGGTGCGGGCAGCCTCGGATCCCACGCGCGCGCGTTCCGGTTCGGGGACGCCGCCGAGGATCGCGTGCTCGGCTTCGGGCGGCAGCGCCAGCGGCGGAACGCGGAGCGGGTCGGTCGCGATCAGCGCGCCCTCGCGGGCGTTCCACCTGGCGAGCAGTTCCGCAGACGGGGCGGTGCCCATGAGGCCCGGGTGGATGATGCCGGTGAAGGAGACGCCAGGTACGTGCCGCGATGTGGCCGTCTGCCCGCTGAAGTCCCAGACGGCCTTGTACGCGTCGGGGAACTGGTCCGTGAGGAAGCTTCCGCCGTTCTTCTTCGCGAAGATGCCCGTGTAGCCCCAGCCCTGACCCGCGAGCGGGCCCGAGTCCTCCTGAGGAATCGGACCGACGTCGAGGATGTCGACGATGAGGAGATCGCCCGGCTTGGCCCCCTCCACCGCGAACGGACCGCTGAGCGTGTGCACCGTCAGCAGCGGGGCGTCGAGGATGTCCTGCGCGGAGTCGTCGTTCTTGATCGCGCCGTCGAACCATTCGCGGCAGTCCACCCGGAAGCTGTCGCCCGGCTTCACCGTCGCGACCGGCGGGATCTCCGGGTGCCATCGATTGTGGCCGAGCTGCTCCTGCTCGGTGAACCTCTTGTCGGAATCCAGCTTGAAAATATGTTCGGGCATCGCCTCGTACCTTCTTCCTGTTCGACCGGCGGCGCCGTCGCAGCCGGAGTCTCCGCGAGGCCGCGGTTACGGCCGCG
>JAPSIU010000010.1 GCA_031178565.1 Leucobacter sp.
ATGCCGGCCTCGGCGAGCGGGGTGTCGAGGACCCGAGCGGATCCGAAGTCGGCCTGAAGCCGGTCGGTCACGCGGAAGACCCCCCCGAGCGGGCCGATGTCCTCCCCCATGAGCAGCACGCGCTCGTCCGCGGCCATCGCGGCGCGCAGGCCCTCGTTGATCGCCCGCGCGAGCGGCAGCGTGGTCCGCTCGGTCAGGGCGGCGATGCCCGACGCCTCCGCGGCGCCCGGGCTCGGCAGGGTCTCGGCGCTCATTCGGCGACCTCCTCGAACGAAGATTCGTAGCGGTCGAGCCACTCGCGCTGCTCCTCGATGCGCGGGTGGGGTTCGGAGTAGACGTACGCGAACATCGAGTCGGCGTCGGGCGCGGGCAGGCTCAGGATCGCGTCGCGCGTCCGCTTCGCCTCGCGGTCGGCGGTGGCGTGCGCCTCATCGAAGAAGGCGTCCTCGACGCCCAGCGAACGCAGGTAGCGCTCGAGCCGCTCGATGGGATCGCGCTGCTGCCACATCTCGAGCTCGCCGGCCTCCCGGTAGCGCGTGGGGTCGTCGCTCGTGGTGTGCGCTCCGATGCGGTAGGTGAGCGCCTCGATGTACCCCGGGCCCCGGCCGGTCCTGGCGAGATGCAGGAAGCGGCGCCCCACCGCGTACGCGGCGAGCGGGTCGTTGCCGTCGATCTGCACGCTGCGCAGGCCGAAGCCGAGCGCGCGGCGGTAGAGCGGGGTGCGCGACTGGCGGGTCACCGGAACCGAGATCGCCCAGCGGTTGTTCTGCACCACGAACACCTCGGGGGTCTGGTAGCTCGCGGCGAAGATGAGCGCCTCGTTCGCGTCCCCCTGGCTCGTGGTGCCGTCGCCGTAGAACACCATGGTGGCGTCGCCGGTGGCGGTGCCGTCCTCGCCGGCGTCGAGTGCCGTGTCCCCCGCGCGCCGCTTCGCGTCGAGCAGCTGGCCGAGGGCGTAGCCGGTCGCGTGCTGGGTCTGCGCGCCGAGGACGAGGGTGTAGAGGTGGAAGTTGCCGTTCGCGGGATCGGTGACGTCCCAGCCGCCGTGCGTGAGCCCGCGGAAGAGGGCTGCGATGTTCAGGAGATCGACGCCGCGGATCTTCGCGACCGCGTGCTCGCGGTAGGCGGGGAAGATGTGGTCCTGAGGCTCGGCCGCGCGGGCGAGCCCCACCTGGCAGCCCTCCTGCCCGACGCTCGGCACCCACAGCGCCAGCTGCCCCTGACGCTGCAGGTGCGTGCACTCGGTGTCGAATGCGCGGGTGCCGACCATGTCGCGGTACCACTGCTTGAAGTCCTCGACGCCGACCGCCTCGAGCTCCTCGGCGAATTCCGCCGCGGTGCCGGAGGGCGCGTAGTCCCCGGCGTCGTCGAGGAACCGGATCGGCTCGGGATCCACACCGCTGTGCAGCGGGCTCTCCATGATTTGCTCGTTCATCCCGATCAAGTGTAATGAGCGCGGGCCCCGCCGCGAGGATATAGCTCGATCACCCGCCGTGTTCAGTACTCGGCGACGCTCAGCACGGTGTTGGCGTGGGCGTCGGCGAGCGCCGCTGTCACCCGGGCCTCGTGCTCGCTCAGGGAGGGGCGCTGCAGCAGCACGAACCTGACCTTCCCGAGGTCCGGCAGCACCCGCTCCGGGACCCCCTGCCTGAGCTGCCGCGGCACCAGCGAACTCGGCAGCACGCCGATGCCGAGGCCTCCGCGGAGGGCCGCGACGACACCGCTCGTGCCCTGGCATTCGCAGGCCGTGGTCCACGAGTGCCCGGCCTTCTCGAGCGCGGCGGTGGTCTTCTCGCGTGTGATGCTCGGCGCGCGGTAGGTCACGAGCGGCAGCGGCTCGTCGGGCCTCAGCTCGAGATCGGCGTCCATGACCCAGACGAGGCGGTCCTCCGCGATCGTGCGGCCCGCGAACGGGCGCATGAGGGCGTCGGTGTACTGCTTCACGAGGACGAGATCGAGTTCTTCGGTCTTGAGCGCCTCGATGATCGGCGCATACTCGTCGACCTTGAGCGAGAGGGTGATGTCCGGGTTCCGCCTGGTGAACGCGCGGAGCATGCGCGGCAGCTGCGTGTTCGCGAAGTCCTCCGCGACTCCGAACCGCACTCGCCCCTCCGCTCGCGACTCGCCGAAGAACCGAGTGAGCTCCTGGTGCAGGCGATCGTACGGGACTGCGAGCCGCTGCAGCCGCTCACCCGCATCCGTCAGCGTCGCGCCCCCGCTGCTGCGCTCGAAGAGCTGGGCGCCGAGCGCCTGTTCGAGTCTTTGGACGTGCTGACTCACCGTGGGCTGGCTCAGGTTGCGCAGCCGCGCCGCACGGGAGAAGCTGCTCATCTCGGCGACTGCGAGGAACGTCTGGATGAGCTTCGGGTCGGTCACTCTCGCATTGTATCGAGACTTTCAATACGAACCATTGCGGCAATGTTGAGATGACAATATGCAGAGCTCCTGTCCCCCGACGAAACCGGACTCATGCCCCGCCTCACCTCTCGATCCGTTCCCGATGCTCGGTCCGCGGGTGCTGGGCACCTGCAGCTCGCCTGGTCGGTGCTCCTGATCCCCAATCTCCGCCGCTTCGTCACCGCCTACGCGGCGCTCATCACGGCCATCTCAGTGCAGCGCACCGTGCTCGCGTGGACCATGCTCGAGATCTCGGGAGACATCGCCCTCGTCGGCGTCGCCGTCATGATGCAGTTCGCCCCGGTACTCGTCTTCGGGCTCGCCGCCGGCGCCGCCGCAGACCGATGGGCGAAAAAGCGTGTGCTCCTCGTGTGCCAGACCTGCTACATCGCGATCGCCTGCGTCGCGGTCCTCCTGGTCGCCCGGCGCGAGCGGCACGGTGCAGGCGTTCCAGCACCCTCCGGCCCACGGCATCGTGAGCGAGATGGTGGAGCCGGCCCGCATCACCGCGGGCGTCTCGTTCACCTCGTCGGCGTTCCAGGCCGGGCAGGTCATCGGCCCCGCACTCGGCGGCGTCGTCCTCGCACAGCTGGGGGCGGTGCCGACCTGGGGGATCGCGATCGCCGTGCTCTGCCTGTCGCTCCTCCTGCTGCTGCGCATCGACGGGTCGCAGCTGAACCGGGCGGTTCGCGAGCCCGGGCAGCGCGCTTCCGTCGCCACCGGCCTCCGCTATCTCGCGGAACGCCCCGACTTCGTCATGACGCTCGCACTGATCCTGACCATCTCGCTCTCCGTCTACGCCACGCCGGTCATCCTCACCTCGTTCGCGAATGACGAGTTCCGCATCGGCGCCGCGGGCTACGGCATGCTCAACTCGGTGCTCGCACTCGGCGCCGTGGTGGGCGCACTCCTGAGTGCGCAGCGGCCCGCACCGACGCTCCCGACGCTCCTCGTCCTCGTCTGCGTGCTCGGCGCGAGCCAGATCGCGGTGAGCCTCTCTCCGTTCCTGTGGCTCTTCTGCATCATGCTCGCCCTGCGCGGCCTCGCCAGCCTCCTGACCACCACCGCCGCAGACGCCTTCCTGCAGATCAACACCGACCCGCTCATGAGGGGCCGGATCCTCTCCGTGTACGGCATCACGATGAACGCGGGGATGGCGCTCGGCAACCTCCTCATGGGAGGGCTCGTAGCGCAATTCGGAGTACGGCCCGTGCTCCTCGTCGCAAGCGCGCTGCCGATGCTGCTCGCCGGTGTCGTTCTCGGCGGGCGCCGCGCTCGCGCCTGCGCACCCCCCGCCCCGCACTGCCCCCTCAAGGCGTTGTGTGCGGCCGCCCCGGGCTCCGGGGCCACCGCACTCATCGCGTCGTCCTCAGACCACGGCGACTTCGGACAGCACCGTTCCGAAGATGATCGATTCCTCGCCGATATTCGTGGCGCACCGGCGGCGGATCCACACCACCACGCCGTCGTTGGGCGCGGTCACCTCTTCCCGCACGTCGCCGAGGTGATCCACGATCTCGGCGAGCAGCGTGCCGCCCGCGACGTCCTCGCCCGGCTCGGCGTGGGCCACGTAGAATCCGCCGGACCGCGTCGGGGCGAACGTGGCGTCGACTCGGCGGTAGCGCTCGAGCAGCTTCGCCTCGCCCTCGATGACGCCCGTGTAGCGCAGGATGTTGAGCACGCAGCCCAGGTGGTGCTCGACGATGCCCCGTTTGTAGGCGCCCCCGCCGTACTCGAGTGTGACAGCGGGCTTGCCGGCCTCCAGGAACGCGATGCGAGAGGTTCCGCCCCAGGCGCCCCCCTTCCACAGGATCTCATTGCCGGCCGCGATGCCGAGGGGCTGCGCCAGATCCTCGAACCCGCCCTGCACCACCGCGAGGGGTGCGATCTGGCCGTACGCACCGCCCGTGTGGATGTCGACCATCGCGTCGGCGGCGGGAATGATCTCGCGAATGTAGAGGTCCGCGAGCTTGGCCGAGAAGGTTCCGGTGGAGGACCCGGGGAAGACGCGGTTGAAGTTGCAGCCGTCGACCTGGCTGACTCGGGAGTCGGCCACGAAGGCGGTCTCGCTCACGCACGGGATCGCGATGACGGTGCCGTGCATCCGCTCGGGGTCGAGGTACTCGAACGACTCTCGGACGGCCTGCTGACCGTCGTACTCATCGCCGTGCACTCCCGCCTGGATCACGATGCGAGGCCCGCGGTACCTGCCGTGGAAGACGCGGAAGTCGAATCCGGCCTCCTGTCCCGCGACGTCGACGCCGAGCACGATGCGTCCGTCGGCCGCCGAACCCGGGGCGACGTCGACATCGCCGAGTCGATAGTTCGCGTCCTGCAGCTCATCGGTGGCCGCGGGAACGGAGACTGGTGTCCGCTTCCAGGTTTCCTGCTCTGCCATGTTCCATATCTCCTTTGTTACGTGTGGACGGTGTTCCCCTACGCGGCGAATGCCCGCTGCAGGAACGCGATATCCGGATCCGCGGCGCCGGTGAGCGCGAGGCCCGCGGCGATCGATCCGTAGACGGGTGAGAGTTTGAAGCCGTGGCCGGAGAAGCCGAGTGCGTAGTTGATCCGCGAGTCCGGCGCGGCTTTCTGTATGAGCGGGCGCGCGTCCTCGGTGTACCCCTCGAAGTAGGTCTCGACGCGGAAAGGCTGCTCGTGCAACTCCGGGAAGTAGGTGCCGACCCGCTCGACGAAGCCGGCGAGGTTCGAATGCCGCACGGTGTAGTCGGCTTCATCGGGGGAGTCGACCGGCTCGTGGTGCAGCCCCGAGAGGCCGAGCTTCACCGAGAGGCCGTCCTGGGACGGCACCCCGTAGAACTGGGTGGGCTCCGCCCGGAGGAAGGGAGGGACATCGGCGAACGCGCCGAACCGCTTCGGGAAGTACCAGGCCGAGGTGAGCTTCTTCGGCTGGATCAGCCCGTCGCTCACGGCGGCGGCGAGCTTGGGCGCCCAGGCGCCGGTCGCGACGACGATCTGGTCGTACGTCGCGTCGCCGGCGGCCGTCCGCAACGTCACGCCGCTGCCGGTCTCCACGATGTCGAGCACCGGGGTGCGCTCGAAGACCCGCGCACCGCGGACGACCGCGGCCCGCACCGCGCTCTGGACCGTGAGCTCCGGGCGGATGATGCCGCCGTCGTGGTCGTACATGCCGAGATCGTCATCGTGATACTCCTGGAAGGGGAAGCGCTCCCGCATCTGAGCGGGCGTGAGCTCGTCGACGTGGAGCCCGTAGCGGTCGACCCCTTCCCGCCCCCTCTCGAGCTGCCGGCAGCCCGCCGTGCCCACGATGAGGAAGCCGGTGATGACGCGGAGCTGCTGCTCGGTCTCCTCCTCCAACTGCCTCCACAGCTCTTCGCCGCGCTGGATGAGGGGCACATACCCCGGATCCTCGTACTGCACGGTGCGGAACACGCGCCCGTCGCCGCCCGCGGCGCCGAAGCCGTGCCCGATCGTGAACTGCTCGTAGCCGTCGACCTCGACCCCCTCCGCGCGGGCGAGACTCCAGAGCGTCTGAGACCCGATCGCCCCGAGCCCGACTACCGCTACACGCTTGCTCATCCTTGAACCACCAATCAGCTCGACATCTGCAATAGAACAATATCAGAATGTGGGATGTCGTGCCGTAGTCGGGCACCGCTCTTCCCCATAGCCCCGACTTCGCCGGAGTAAATGGCGCAAATTCGACCCCCGGAAGAGAAGGACACGTGCCACGTTTCAGCACGCCGCCTCGATTCGGGCTACAGCTCGCCCGTGAAGACCCGTCGCGGGTTGTCGACCAGCACCGCCTCGAGCTCCTCCGCTCCGATGCCTGCGGCCCGCAGTCGCGGCAGGAAGACATCGCCGATGGCCGAGTACCCCCGACCTCCGTACGCGCGGAGATGCGACTTCATGCAGATGTCCTGCGAGAGCAGCAGGCGATCCTGGCGCCCGCGCGCGAACACCTCGCGGATCAACTCGACCCGTCGCGAGATCTCCCACTCGTTCTCCCCCCGCAGGAGGTCGAACTGCACCCATGCGCCCTCAGCCGCGATCCTCTCGTGGAGATCGGGGTCGTGCACGCTGTCGAGGTGCCCGATCACGACCCGCCCGAGATCCGCTCCCTCCTCGCGCAGCACCCCCAGCTGGTGCAGCGCCACCCGCGAGGCGAAGGCGTGCGTGGTCAGCGGCAGGCCGGTTCGCAGATGCGCCCGGGCCGCGGCCCGGAGCGTACGCTCCTCGGCGGGCGTCATCGTGAGCCCGCTCGCGATCTCGCCGATGATGCCCGGTCTCACGCCCGTGTCGCCGACCCCGTGCTCGATCTCCTCGACGAGCTGAGCGGCGAGCTTCGAGACGCTGCTGCGCGCGACGTCCGCCGGATGGAACTCCTCCAGGTACCAGCCCGCACCCATCACGATCGCGATGCCGCTCTCCCGCGAGATGCGCTGCAGCATCAGCGGGTCCCGCCCGATGCCGGGCGGCGTGACGTCGCACAGGGTGCGCCAGCCGGCCTCCCGCAGCCGCCGCAGCTCCTCGATCACGAGCGGGGCGTCGGTGAGGCGCTTGTTGTAGTCCCCCGTGACCTCGTAGCGGTCGATCCACACGTGCTCGTGCATGAGCGTGCGACCGAGCGCCTCCGCGCCCACCGGTCCGAGCACCGTCTGCACCGTCTGCACCGAAGTCACCGGGAGCCCGGCCGACCGATCGGTATCCACTGTCATCAGAGCCTCTTTCCCGATCTGCGACGCAAGAGGGGCGGGAACCGGCAGGTCCCCGCCCCCTCATCGGACGACTACTCCTTGACCGTCACGTCCGAATAGAGCGCGACCCCTGCGACGTCGAAGCTCATCCGATCCATGCGCTCCGACCAGAACGGCGTCGTGTTCTCCTCCCACAGCGGCACCATGTACGCGTGGTCGAGGATCAGCTTCTGGAGATCCTGGACGTACGCGATGCGCTCTTCGCGATCCGCGATCGCGAACTGCTTCGCGTTCATCTCCTCGACCTCGGCGGGCGCGTTCGAGAACATGAAGAAGCTCTCCAGCACACCGGCGTCCGGCCCGGTATTCCAGTCGATGAGCATGTCGTAGTCGAGCCCCTGCCACCGCTCGCGCTGTCCGTTCGCGTCCACCTTGGAGATCTTCAGCTCCACTCCGAGCTTCTTGAGCTGCGCCTGCACGTTCTCCATGTTGGTGTCGGCGCCCTCCGTGTAGACGATGACCTCGATGGCGAGCGGCTGCCCCTCCTTCTCGCGGACGCCGTCCGATCCCATGGTCCAGCCGGCCTCGTCGAGCAGCTCGCCGGCCGCGTCGGGATCGTAGGCCAGCCGGTCGGCCTGATCGAGGTGGAACGGGTGGGAGGAGTTGAGCACGCCCGTGGCCGGGCTGAAGAGGTTCGGCTTGGTCGCCACCATCTCCTCGCGGTCGAAACCGATGAGCAGGGCCTGACGGACCTTCTCGTCGGCGAGGATCGGACTCTTCTGGTTGATCTTCCAACTCGCCGACACCGCGGGAAGCGGCTTGGGCGAGTTCTGGAAGCCCGCCGCGATGAGCTGACCGGCGTCGGTCTCGTTGATGGTGTGGACCACGTCGAGCTCACCCGAGAGCGCGGCCCCGGTGCGAGTGCTGCCGCTCTGCGTGATGTGGAACTCGAGGTTCTTGATGGAGGCCGGCCCACGGTTCTCCCAGCCCTCGGCGCCCCACTCGTAGTCGTCGTTGCGCTCCAGGGTGATGGTCTCCATGGGCACGAAGTCCGTCACGGCGAACGGACCGCTGCCCTGCAGGCCGTCGACGGCGCAGCGCTGTTCGGGAGTGAGCGCGACCGACTCCTTCGAGAAGATCGCGAGCTGCGGCGTCGAGACGCCGTACGTGAAGGCGACGTTCGGCTCGCTGAATTTCACCACCGCCGTGTGTTCGTCGACGACCTCGGTCGACTCGTACCCGGCGAGGTGGGTCTGAGCGGCGAACGCGTCGGCGCCCAGCTCGACGAGGCGATCGAAGTTGGCCTTCACCGTTTCCGCGTCGAGCTTCGACCCGTCCTGGAAGACAACATCGTCGCGAAGCGTGAAGGTGTACTCGGTCGCGTCTTCGTTGACCTCGTACTCGGTCGCGAGCCAGGGCTGCGCCGCACCGTCGGGATCCATGTAGAGCAGCGAGTCGGCCGTCTGCCTCGCCCAGTGCAGCGACACGCGCATGTCGATCGCACCGGGGTCGAGGCAGCCCTGATCGGCGTCGATCGCGACGCGCACCGTGGCGTCGGCGTTCCCGCCGCCGGTGTCCCCGCCGCCCGAGCAGGCGGTGAGCAGCATGAGCGACGCTGCCATGCCCGCCGCGGCTGCGAACCAGTTCTTCTTCGTCATTATTCTCTTCTCTCCTTCGAGGCGGAATCGTGTTAGAGGTTGACTGCAGCGTCGAGAAGCCGCTGCGTGTATGGGTTCTGGGGATTGGCGAAGATCGACCGGGCGTCGCCGGCCTCCACGATCCGGCCATCGTTGATGATCGCGACGTCGTCGGCGAAGTTGCTGACGAGCGCGAGGTCGTGCGAGATGAACAGGTAGGCGACCCCGAACTCGCGCTGGAGCTCCCCGAGGAGGTTCATGACCTGGTCCTGCACCACCACATCGAGCGCCGAGACGGGCTCGTCGCACACCACGAGCTTGGGAGAGGAGGCCAGGGCGCGGGCGATGCCGATGCGCTGGCGCTGACCGCCGCTGAGCTCGGTGACCCGCCTCGTGAGATACGACTCGGGCAGCCCCACCGCGTCGAGCAGGTCGGTGGCGCGCCTGGCGCGCGAGACCCGGTCGCCGATGCCGTGAACGGTCAGCGGCTCGGAGATGATGTGCTGGATCGACATCATCGGGTCGAGCGAGCTGAAGGGGCTCTGGTACACCACCGACACGTTCTTGCGCACCTCGCGCAGCCGTCGACCGCGCACGTGGGTGATGTCCTCGCCGAGGAACTCGATCTCCCCCGAGGTGGGCTCCTCGAGCCGGAGGCACAGACGAGCGGTGGTGGTCTTACCCGATCCCGATTCCCCGATCAGGGCGAATGTACGTCCCGGATGGATCTCGAATCCGACGTCCTTCACGGCCTCGACCTGCTTGCTGCGGTCGAAGCGGTCGCGGTAGTTCTTGAAGAGGCTCACGACCTTGAGCACCGGCTCTTCCCGCTCGTCGGGGGTGTGCGCGGTCATGCGCTCCACCGCGTCGAACGCGAACTGCGGCGTCTTCGAGGCGAGCAATTGCGTGTAGGGGTCGGTCGATTCCTCGAGCACGTGCGCCGCCGTCCCCGACTCCACGATGCGCCCCTGGCGCATCACGATGGTGCGGTCCGCGCGGTTGGAGGCGAGGGCGAGGTCGTGAGTGATGAGGATGAGCGATTTGCCGTGCTCTCGTACGAGGCCCTCGAAGTGATCCATGATCTGCTGGGAGACGGTGACGTCGAGCGCGCTCGTCGGCTCGTCCGCGATGATCACGTCGGGATCCCCCGCGAAGGCCGCCGCGATGAGTACGCGCTGCTTCATGCCGCCGGAGAGCTCGTGAGGATACGAGGCGGCGACCCGCTCGACGTCCTTCAGCCCCGCGGCGCGCAGCAGGTCCAGCACGCGCGCGCGGATCTCGCTGCGCGGGGAGAGCTTGTGCAGCACGAGCGGCTCGGCCACCTGCGGAAGGATCCGCTTCGTCGGGTTGAGCGAGGTCATCGGATCCTGGGGCACGTACCCGACCATTCGGCCGCGGATCTGCCGCATGCGCTTCTCACCGGCCCCGTTGAGCTCCTCGCCGCGCAGCTTGATGCTGCCTGCGGAGCGCGCATTCGACGGCAGCAGACCGATCATCGCGTTCATCGCGGTCGACTTGCCCGAGCCGGACTCGCCGACCACGGCGACGATCTCGCCCTCGGAGATCTCGAGCGCGAAATCGCGGAGCGCCGGCAGGTAGTCGTGGCGCACCTCGTAGTCGACGCGGAGACCACTGATCTCAAGCACCTTCTCGGTCATCGTTCCCCAATCGACTTCGACACCCGGTTCACGGCCATCACGATGAAGATGAAGGCGAGACCGGGAAGGATGGCCACCCACCACGCGGCGTTGACGTAGCTCTGGCCCTGCGCGATGAGAGCGCCCCACTCCGGATTCGGAGGGGTCTGACCGAAGCCGAGGTATCCGAGGGAACCGATGGAGAGCAGCGCGGTGCCGAACTGCAGAGTCGCGAGCGAGATCAGCGGGCGCAGCGTGTTCGGCATGATGTGACGCAGGATCACCCAGGGCAGCCGGGCCCCGGACTGCGTCGCCGCCTCGATGAAAGTGAGGTCGCGGATCCGGAAGACCTCGGCCCGCATCATGCGACCGAACGCCGTGATGAATCCGATGCCGACGCCGAGAGCGACGATAACCGTGCTGTTGCCGAACGCGGCCAGCACGGAGAGGGTGATGAGGATGCCGGGCAGCGCGAGGACGGCGTCGAAGAGGCGGCTGATGACGGTGTCGACCCATCCTCCGAAGGTGCCCGCGATGAGACCGAGCAGGCCTCCGACCACCAGCCCGAGGACCACGGAGAAGCTGGCCGCGAGCAGCGAGACCCGGGAGCCGTAGATCACGCGCGAGTACAGGTCGCGTCCGAGCTCGTCGGTGCCGAACCAGTGGGCGTCGCTCGGCGCCTGCAACGATCGTGCGGTGTCGCCCGCGATGGGGTCGAACCCGGTGAACCACTGCGGCACGATGGCGAACAGCACGAACAGCACGATGACCGCGCCGGCGATCGTGGTGTCCCAGTTCACCGCCATGCGTTTGAGCAGTCTGCTGCTCCTGGAGCGGGGCTGCTCCTCGTCGTCGTGGTCTCGGATGAGGATTGCCTGCGTCGACTCAGCCACGGTCGCCCTCCTGACGGATACGGGGGTCGAGGAGCGGATAGCTCAGGTCGATGAGGAGGTTCACGATCACGAAGATGAGCGCGGCCACCACCACCACTCCCTGCACGACCGGGATGTCTGCGTTCTGCACGCCCTGCAGGATGACCCTGCCGAGGCCGGCGCGGTTGAATACGGTCTCCGTCACCACCGCACCGGTGAGCAGACCGCCCGTGAGTACGCCCGCGATCGTGAGCGTCGGGATGAACGCGTTCTTCAGACCGTGCACCATGATGACGCGGAGCCGGCTGTTCCCTCGGCAGAGGGCGGCGAACGCATACGGACCGTTGAGCACCTGGCTGAGCGAGGTGGACAGCACCTGTCCGATGACCGCGGCCGGTTCGATCGAGAGCACGATGATCGGCAGGATCAACGAACGCCAGTCCGTACTGCCGAAACCGGGGACGAGTCGGAGCTTGAAGGCGAACACCATGATGAAGAGGATGCCGATCCAGAAGGTCGGGATCGAGACCCCGACCGACGGGAGCGCGTTGAAGAAGTTGCGCAGGCCCGGCCACTTCGCCCAGTTCGCGACGATCGCGAGCACGACTCCGCCGAGCAGTCCAAGCAGGATCGCGGGCACGGCGATCGCGAAGGTCTTGGGCAGCGCCGTCATCACCGTGTTGAGCACGGGCTGATGGTCGCGGAAGGAGTGACCGAAGTCGCCCCGGAAGATGGCGACGAGCTGCTCCCAGTACCTGATGAGAATCGGCTGGTCGAGACCGAGGGACGCTCGGATCTGAGCGATCTGCTCTTCCGAGAGCCCCGAGTCGCCGATCCGGGCGAGCGCCGCGTCGCCGGGCAGGATGTTCAGAAGGAAGAACGCCAGGGTGTAGGCGAGCCACAGCACCACCACGGCCTGGACAGCCCGTTTCACAAGGTATGTCTTCATAACTCAGCTCTGCTCCGAAATCTGTCTCGAGTCCCCGTGATCGGCAGCACCCCGTCGGCGGAGAATGCGGCCTCTGCGGCTGTTCCCAAATCCGCCGGGGCAGTCCAGGCGCGGAGAGCACCGGACGTGTTTCGGCGGTTCATCATCGAACTCGAAGCCAATGTAACACACATATGCCACAGTAACGATTACAATTCCGCATACTGGCAAGGTGCGCTTCTCCCGCCAGTCGATACCGGGACCAGAGAGGCTCCCGCGATACCTCATGCCGGCGCCCGCACCGTGGTCTCCACGCGGCAAGGGAACACATGGCGTTCGTGAAGCCCACGCTTTCTCGTTCCGCAGGAGGAATGGATTGTCCACATACTGGTCCGATCGTCTAGGCTCGGTATCGGACGCATATACCATGAGACAGACCACGCGTTCTGGGCACAGCGCCGTGCGGAACTCGTCGATAGATAGGACCCAGGGTTTGAGCACTACAGAACCGACTTCGGACGCCTCCCCGAACCGTCAATCCACGTCGCAGATGTCGAGTACGCTCCGCGCGTTCCGCGTGCTGGAGGAGGTCTCCCGACTCCAGCCCGTCTCGCTCTCCGAACTCGTGCAGGTGTTCGACTACTCGAAGTCGACCCTGCAGCGCACCCTCACCACCCTCGAGGCTGCGAACTGGCTCGTGCGCAACACCACCGACAGCACCCTCTGGGAAGTCTCCCCGCGCGCGCTCGCGGTGCGGCCGCGCGCGCTCGACGGAGGGCAGCTGCTCTCGGCCGCGCAGGCGCCCATGATCTGGCTGCGCGACCAGGTCGATGAGACGATCCATCTCTCCGTGCTCAACAACCTCGACTCCATGGTGCTCGTGCACCGCGTCGACTGCTCCCAGGTGGTGCGCACGTTCAGCCCGATCGGCGACAGCTCGCCGCTCCACGCCACCGCCGTGGGCAAAGCAGTGCTCGCGCACCTCCCTCAGGCCAGCCTCGATATCGTGCTGCAGCGCACGTTCGTCGAATACACGCCTCACACCGCCGATGCTCAGCGCCTGAGGGAGCAGCTCGAGGATGTGCGCCGCCTCGGGTACGCGGTGAACGATCGCGAGTACCGATCCGCCGTCAGCGCCATCGCGGCACCCATCTTCGATGCGCAGGGCGCACCGATCGCGAGCATCTGCATCTCCATGCCGTCGTCGCGCTACGACGTCCAGCGCGGCCGGGCGTACGGCAAGCTGGTCCGCGAGGCCGCCGAGCGGATCAGCATCGACGTGTGACGGGCGCGCGGGGCGGCTGACGCGGATCAGCGATCTCGCGCCGGCCGCCGACGCGTCGTCGACACGACGGGTTACCCGTCCTCGCGCTTCATGACCTCCACGAGCCCTCGCGCATCCTCCACCTCGTGATACGGCGCGAAGAACTGATTGCCGGGCAGGTTCGAGCGGTTGATCCAGACGCGCCGGATCCCCAGCCCTCGGGTCGGGATGATGTCGTACTCCCAACCCTGGGCGGCGTGGGTCACGTACTCGAGGGGGCGGTCGACGACCCTCAGGAGGTGATCGAAGGCCTGCTTGTTCGGCTTGTAGGCCCGAGCGGCCTCAGCGGTCACCACGTAGTCGAAGTCGATGCCGATCGAGCGCACGTGGTGGGGAATCAGGTCCTCGTCGCTGTTGGTGAGCAGCGCCAGCTGGTATCCGAGGCCCTGCAGCTCCGCAAGCGCGTCGTGCGTGTCGGGGAACGGCTGGAAGCGCCTGACCTCCTCGACGAGCCGGTCGCCCCACGCCTGATCGTAGGGAATCCCGTGACGCATGCAGGCGATCTGCAGCGTCGAACGCAGGATCGACTGGTAGCGCTGATACGGGCCCGACGTGGCGTGGAAGCGGATGACTCGAAGGTCCCGGATCACGCCCTCCACGTCGATGCCGCACTCCGCGGCCCGGGGCCCCGCGATCCCCCGGACGGCGCCGTCGAGATCGAAGCGGATGAGCGTGCCGTAGCAGTCGAACGTGATGATCTTGCGATAGTCAGAGGACATTCGGATTCTCCAGTGTCGGGTTGCGTGGTTGCGTGGTCAGAGCTGCTCGTAGGAGAGCGGGTCGGCGTGCGGCGTCTCGGGCCGCACGCCGTTCATCGCGTGGATGCGGTCGATGTCCTCGTCGGCGAGCGCCAGTTCGATCGCCGCAAGGTTCGCGCGCTGCCGCTCGGGCGACACGGATTTCGGCAGGGGTGTGATACCCGTCGAGCGGTGCCACGCGAGCACGATCGATCCGACCGGTGCATCGTACTTCTCGGCCAGCTCGAGGAGCAGCGGTTCGCGGAGAAGGTCCCCGCCGCGACCGAGCGGGCTCCACGCCTCCGTTCGGATCCCCCGCGCGGCGTGATCGGCGCGCTCCCCCGGGCGCGACCAGTAGGGGTGCATCTCGATCTGGTTGGCATAGGGGGTCACGCCGGTCGCCTCCGTGACCTCGTCGAGCATCGCCGTCGTGAAGTTGCAGACGCCGATGTGCCTGACGAGCCCGCGTCGCCGGGCCTCCACCAGGCCCTTCCAGGTGTCGACGTAGAGCCCGCGCCGCGGATTCGGCCAGTGGATCATGTACAGATCGATGTAGTCGAGCCGAAGACGCAGCAGCGACTCCTCGATCGCCTGCACGGAGGTCCTGAGGCCGTGGTACTTGCCTCGCAGCTTCGAGGCCACCCAGTACCGATCGCGCTCGAGTCCGCTGCGCCGCAGTCCCTCTCCCACCGCCGCCTCGTTGTCGTAGTTCTGCGCCGTGTCGATCAGCGGATAGCCGAGGTCGAGCGCGGACTCGACCATCCGCGCGCACTCCTCGCCCAGCACGGGCCAGGTGCCGAGTCCGATCCTCGGCAGTTCGTCGTTCAGCGCCGCCATCAGAGGGTCGCGGTTTCAGTGAACCGCGCGGGGACGGCGGCGAGTGCGTCGATGAGGTTGTCGATCTCCTCCTCCGTGCTGATGAACGGCGGCGCGAGCGCAATCGCGCCGCCGCCGAGGGCGCGCGCCAGAACGCCGTGCGACTTCCGCATCGCCAAGCTCAGCTCCCGGGCGTCGATGCCCGCCTCGAGTTCGACGATGCCGATGAGGCCGACGCTGCGCGCATCCTTCACGCCGGGCGTTACGAGCACCCGGTTCTGCAGCCCGTCGGCCAGCCGCGCGCCGAGCCTCTCGACCCGGGCGAGCAGCTGATCCTCCTCGAGGATGTCGAGCACCGTGAGTGCGGCGGCGCAGGCGCTCGCGTGACCGGAGTAGGTGATGCCGAAGTGGTAGACGGCGCCAGGGTCGTCGGCCCAGAAGGGCTCCCAGATCTTCGGCGCGACGAAGACGCCCCCGAGAGGGACGTAGCCGCAGGTGATCCCCTTCGCGAACATCGTCATGTCGGGTTCCACTCCGTAGTAGTCGGAGGCGAACCACTTGCCGGTGCGCCCGAACCCCGAGATCACCTCGTCGAAGACCAGCAGGATGTCGAACTCGTCGCAGAGAGCGCGCAGCCCCTCGAGGTATCCCTCGGCCGGTGGGAAGACGCCGCCCGAGCCGATGATCGGCTCCGCGGTGATGGCAGCGATGTTCTCGGGTCCGATCTCGAGCACCTGGGCGCGAACGGCGACGATGTCGTCGCGCGAGATCAACCCGGTCTCGGGAATGAGGCTCTCCCCGCCGTACAGCCCGCGCATCTCCATGTTGCCGTAGACGGCGCTGCCGAACGCATGGAGCCCGTGGTAGGCGTTCTCCCGGCTGAGGATCACCCGCTTCCCGCTCTTGCCCTGCCGCTGGAAGTGCAGGCGCGCGAGCTTGAACGCGAGCTCCGCCGCGTCGGATCCGCCCGCCCCGAAGAGCACTTTCGCGTTCTCGAACGGAGCATGATCCGCGGCCAGTCGGTCGGCGAGCTCCGCCGCGCGGGGATTGAGGAACCCGCCCCAGATCTGAAACGTCTCGAGCTCTCGCATCTGCTTCGCGACCGCCTCGATGACACGCTCGTCGCCGTGTCCGATGTTCGCGTACCAGAGCGCCGCGCTCGCGTCATAGAGGCGCTCGCCCTCGTCGGTGATGACGTACGGGCCCTCTCCCCTCACCACCATGGTCTGATGGCCCTGGACAGCGCCCATCTGCGTGCTCGGAGCCCATAGCGACTTGCCTGGTTGCACCAATTGACGTCCCTTCGTCATCGAATCGGCCGGTCAACAGCTCTGCTCCGCGGACCGCCATATGGTTGGGCGTTCTGCATCGCGGCACTGTTTGCATGCCATATTACCTCATCCATCGGGAGGAGCGAAGGCGGTACCACCCTTTTCCACTCGGCCCGCGAGGGTGTAGGATTCAACCTGAGAATGGCACGCGAAGTTCACTATTCGGCACGCAATGGGGCGATTCTACCGGTCTCCGACTCTGCCGCCCCGCGCTCCCGAGCGGACTGCTCGCGGCCGTTCTTCCCGCACTCCACCGGTCTCCAGCATTCGAAGGGCACGTCATGACCACCAGTTCCAGCCGAATCTCGGAGACGCTCGCAGCGCTCGGATACGAGACGGACCGCCTCACGCCCTACATCGACGGCGCGTTCGAGACGGACTTCGCCGGTGAGTTCCGAACCCTGATCGACCCCGGAACCGGCGAGCCGCTCATCGAGGTCGCCTACGCGCAGCCCTCCGACATCGATCGCGCCGTCGCGGCGGCGCGATCCTCCTTCGAATCGGGGGTCTGGTCGCGTCGACGGCCCTCCGAGCGGGGCCGGATTCTCAACAGGATCGCCCTGACCCTGCGCGAGCGCGCAGCGGCTCTCGCCACGATCGAGACCCTCGACGTCGGCAAGCCCTACTCCCAGGCTCTCGGCGACATCGAGGCCACAGCCCGCTACTTCGAGTTCTACGGAGGATTCGCCGACAAGCACGGCGGCCGGACCGTTCCCCTCGCCGACCACCTCGTGGACTTCACCGAGCTCGAGCCGGTCGGGGTCTCCGGTCAGATCATCCCCTTCAACTACCCCGCGCAGAACACCGGTCGGGGCGGCGCTCCCGCCCTCGCCGCCGGGTGCTCCGTCGTGCTGAAGCCCTCGCCCGACTGCCCCCTGACCCCGCTGCTCATCGCCGCCATCGCGACAGAGTGCGGTGTGCCCGACGGCGTGCTCAACGTGGTGCCAGGAGGCGTCGAAGCGGGCAGCGCCCTCTCCTCCCACCCCGGTATCGATCAGATCACCTTCACCGGCTCCGTCGCCACGGGCAAACAGGTCGCCCACGCCGCGGCCGAGAACCTCACACCGAGTGTGCTCGAGCTGGGAGGCAAGTCGCCCACGATCGTGTTCGGCGACGCCGACTTCGACCTCGCACTCGCGGGTGTGAGCGCCTCCATCTTCTTCAACGCGGGCCAGACCTGCGCCGCCGGCACCCGCCTGCTGCTCGAGAGCGGCGAGCGCGGCGACGAGTTCCTCCGACTGCTCGGCGAGAAGGCGCAGGCCCTCAGCATCGGCGCGGGCATCGAGGACCCGGATCTCGGCCCGCTCATCTCCGGCCGCCAGCAGGAACGGGTTGAGGGATACCTCGGCGCGGCGACCGAGGCCGGCGGTGTCATCCGCGCGGGCGGCGGCCGCGTGGACCGCCCGGGATTCTTCATCGAGCCGACCATCGTGGAGGTGCCCGGCAACGCGCACCGCCTGGCGCAGGAGGAGATCTTCGGTCCCGTGCTCACCGTGATCCGCTTCGACACCCTCGAGGAAGCCGTCCGCATCGCGAACGACACTGAGTTCGGCCTCTCCTCGTACGTCTGGACGCGCGACATCAACCGCGCCCTCTCACTCGCGAAGCGCATCCGCGCCGGCCAGGTGAACGTCAACACCTTCCAGGTCGGAACCGGCATCGAGATCCCCTTCGGCGGCTACAAGGCCTCGGGCTGGGGCCGCGAGAAGGGCATCGAGGGCATCGACAGCTACCTCCAGACCAAGAACATCTGCATCGGCGTGAACTCCGAGCTCACGCGATAGCACCCGATCCGCGCACAGGCATCCCGAAAGGACAGCACAGCAATGACGCAACTCAGCCAGGCCCTGAGGCAGGCCACCCCGCTCAAGGTCGTCTCCGGCGAGGGCACCTTCGTCACCACCGAGACCGGCGAGCAGTACCTCGACGCCTCATCGGGAATCGGAGTGACCTCGACCGGTCACTGCCACCCCCGTGTGGTGGCGGCGGCTCAGGAGCAGGTCGGCCGCCTCATCCACGGGCAGTACGGTGTGTATCTGCACGATCAGCTGCCGAGGCTCATGGACACGCTCGGCGAGGTCCTGCCTCCCCATCTCACCGACCTCTTCTTCGCGAACTCCGGCGCCGAAGCCGTCGAGGCGGCCGTCCGCCTCGCCCGCAACGCGACCGGCCGGCAGAACGTCATCGTGTTCCACGGCTCGTTCCACGGCCGCACCATCGGCTCCGCCGCGCTGACCACGTCGGGCGCGCGATTCCGTGCAGCGGGCAGCGGCCCGCTCCCTTCCGGCGTCGTCGTCGCACCCTTCCCCTCGCCGTACCGGTACGGCTGGAGTCAGGAGGAATCGAACGCCTTCGCGCTGCGCGAGCTCGATCACATCCTCGCGACCATCACCACGCCGAACGACGTCGCCGCGATCATCGTCGAACCGGTGCTCGGCGAGGCCGGCTATCTGCCCGGCACATCAGAGTTCTTCCAGGCGCTGCGCGCACTCGCCGATGAGCACGGCATCGTGCTCATCTTCGACGAGGTCCAGGCTGGGGTCGGTCGCACGGGCAGGTTCTGGGCGCACGAGCACTTCGACGTCGACGCCGACATCATCACCTTCGCCAAGGGCATCGCGAGCGGCTTCCCCATCTCGGGCATCGCGGCGCGCCACGAGATCATGGAGCAGGCGCTGCCCGGCTCGCAGGGGGGCACCTACTCGGCCAATCCGGTGGCCTGCGCCGCAGCCGTCGAGACGATCAACGTGATCCGCGACGAGGATCTCGTCGGCAATTCCGCGCGCCTCGGTTCGCTCCTCCACGACGGCCTCGTCGAACTGTCGAGGGAGTTCCCGATCATGGCGGACGTCCGCGGCCTGGGTCTGATGCAGGCGGTCGAGTTCGCGAGTCCGAGCGGCGAGGCCGTGCCCGAACTCACCTCGGCGTTCCTCAAGGCCGCCCTCGACCGCAACGTCATCATGCTCGCGTGCGGCCCGTACGGCAGCATCGTTCGCATGATCCCGGCGCTCGTCATCACCGAGCACGAGATCCGCCGCCTCCTCGAGGTGTGGCGCGAAGCCCTCGCGGAGGTGACGACCTCCTGAACGCCGACGGGGGCGGCGCTCGTGCGGCCCCCGGCAGGAACCGGACTCATGAGAATCGCCATCATCGGCACCGGCACCATCGGTGTCCACTCCGCACACCTCCTCGCCCGACGCTCCCACGACGTGGTCGCGTACGAGCAGTTCAGCATCGGTCACGCTTTCGGCTCAGCCGGGGGCGATTCCCGCTTCTTCTCCCGCGTGGAGCTGCAGGATCCTCGCTACAGCCGGGTCATCGCCCGCGCCGAGGAGCTGTGGCGCGGGCTCAACTCCGAGACCGGTGCACCGCTGCTCGACTTCACCGGCGGCATCATGATGGGCGATCCCGCCCTCGACGGGATGCGGCGGGCGATCGAGTCCTGCGAGCTGACCTCGCACCCCCGCCTGCTCTCCGCCGAGGAGGCCGAACGGGAGTTTCCCGGCATCCGCACCAATCCGGGAGAGGTCACACTCTTCGATCCCAACGCCGGCCGGATCGATCCGGAGCTCAGCATCACCCTCACCGCGCGTCTCGCGGGCGCCGCCGGAGCCGACATCCGCGAGCGCACGAAGATCCTCGCGATCGATTCCCGCGACGCGGGAGGGGTGCGTGTGCAGGACGACCGGGGCGAAGAGATCTTCGATCGCGTGATCGTCACCGTCGGCGCGTGGAGCAGGCAGCTGCTCGGCAGCCGGGCGCCGGAGGTCGCGATCCGCCGTCTCACCTCGGCCTGGTTCTTCCCGCGCAGCACCCCGCGCTTCTCCTCGCTCGTGCCGTTCATGCGGATCGAACCGGACTACGTGTACGGCCTGCCGACGCCGGACGGACGCGCGGTGAAGATCGGGCTCGGTTTCGAGCAGCACCTCGAGATCGGGGATCCCGACACCGCCGAGCGCTGGCTCGCTCCCGGCGAGGGGCTCTCCACCTTCAGGGAGCGGCTGCGCTACTTCCCGGGGATCGCCGACGACCCGTTCCGGATCGGCACGTACTTCGAGACATACTCACCGTCTCGACGCGAGTACTTCCACGAACTGCCGGAGTGCTCCGACATTCTCGTACTGAGCGGCTTCTCGGGGCACGGATTCAAGGTCGCACCGGCACTCGGGGAAGCCGCGGCCGACTGGGCGACAGGGGCGTCCCACCGCTTCCCGCACGATATCTTCCTCGCGTAGATCGGGCGAGGCGCAGCGGCGCGCGAGAACCGTCGATGGTGCCGCGCGCCGGTGCGTGCGGCTAGTCGATGGCGCGCGAGCGTCAAGCCCCGAGCTCGCGGAGCAGCGCCTGCTCGACGTCTTTGGTGCGCAGGACGCCTCCGAGGTCGGGGGTGACGTCGCCGGCGCGGATCACGGCGTCGATCGCGTTCTTGACGCGATCCGCGGCCCGCTGCTGCCCGAGGTGTTCGAGCATCATCGCGGCGGATCCGACCTGGGCGAGCGGGTTGGCGATGCCCTTGCCCGCAATGTCTGGGGCGGATCCGTGCACGGACTCGAAGAGCGAGGGCGCGGTGCGCGCGGGGTTGATGCTCCCCGACGCTGCAAGACCGAGCGAGCCGATGGTCGCGGACGCGAGATCCGAGAGGATGTCGCCGAAGAGATTCGAGCAGACGATCACATCGTGCGCTCGAGGTCTGAGCACGAGCTCGGCGGCCATGGCGTCGACGAGCACGCTGCGCCACTCGAGATCGGAGTTCCGGGCGGCGATCTCCTGCACGACCTCGTCCCAGAACGTCATCGAGTGGATGATGCCGTTCGACTTCGTCACGCTCGTCACGCGACCGCTGCGCTCGCGCGCCGCTGCCACGGCGTACTCGGTGATGCGCTCGATCCCGAAGCGGCTGAAGACCGCTTCCTGCGTGGCGAACTCGCGCGGGGTCCCGCGGCCGAAACGACCGCCCTGCTCCGAGTACTCCCCCTCGGTGTTCTCCCGCACGATGAGCAGGTCGATGCCCTCGGCGTCGACGAGCGGAGTGCGCACCCCCGGGACGAAGCGCGCGGGGCGCAGGTTCACGTACTGGTCGAACTCGCGGCGCATGGGGATCAGCAGACCCCAGAGCGTGAGCGCATCGGGCAACCCCGGCTCACCCACCGCTCCGAAGAAGATGGCATCCGATTCGCCGATCTGCGCGAGGCCGTCCTCGGGCATCATCCGCCCGTGCTCGTGGTAGAAGCCCGATCCCCAGTCGTGCTCCTCCCACTCGATGCCGAATCCTTCCTGACGGGCCACCGCGTCGACCGCGGTCCGCGCGACGTCGACGACCTCCGGCCCGATGCCATCGCCGCCGATGGTCGCAATCCGATAGTTGGTCACGTTCTGGCCCTCGCTCTCGTCCGACGCTGAATCACGCGTACCGAGCTCGGCGACGAGGAGACCCTCAAGGCATCCGAACCAACCGAATCACTTTCCGGCACGCCGTTCTATCATATGCTACGCGATCGGTGCGGACACGTGTCCCCACTGCGAGCGGCCGTCCGCACCGCAGCACCCGCCCGAGGGAATTCTTCCTGCCCGAGCGAAGCACCCGCGCTGCGGGCCTCGGGCGCGACGAATTGGCTCGGGCTGAACGAGGCTCGGCACAGCGCGATTCAGGCTGAGCGCGATTCAGGCTGAGCGCGATTCAGGCTGAGCGCCGCCCAGCTGAGCGCGGCTCGGCTCGGCTCAGCGGAATGCCAGAACCGCGTACCGGGATGCAGCACGCAGCAACGGATACGCGGTGCGACTACCGCTCGAGGAACTCGCGGACGATCTCGAGCACCACGGGAATGCTCTCGGCCTCCCCCGCCGAGATCCGCAGACCGGCCCCCGGGAACGGCCGCACGAGCGTGCCCGCCTCCGAGAACGCGGCGGCGAGCGCCTGCGCGTCGGCGACGCCGCCCCTCGCCGGATCCCCCTGCGGGATCCACACGAAGTTGCCCTGCGCCTCGGGGATGTCGAGCCCGAGCTCGCGCAGCGCGACGGCGAGCCCGTCCCTCCGTTCGGCGAGCAC
>JAPSIU010000179.1 GCA_031178565.1 Leucobacter sp.
ACGGGCTCCGGGTCGCTGGGGCCGCTCCGGCCCGGCGTCGACGAGGGCCGCGCGTCTACGAGCTCAGGACGCGGGCGGGGTGAAGCGCCCGTCGATCGCGGTCCAGCCGCCGTCGACGAGCAGCGTCGATCCCGTGACGAAGGACGACGCGTCCGAGGCCAGATAGACGACCGCACCCGCGAGCTCGTCCGGCCGCGCCCAGCGGCCGAGAGCGGACTTCTGCGCGTACGCGCCGTACCACTCGTCGTTCGCCTTGATCTGCGCGGTCAGCGGCGTCTCGACGACCCCGGGTGCCACGACGTTGACGCGCACGCCCTGCGCCCCGTACTCCGCGGCCGCCGTCTTCGCGAGCTGCACGAGCCCGGCCTTGGTGGCGGCGTAGACCCCCTGCCCGGGTTCGACGACCTGGGCGCGGATCGAGGCGAAACCGATGATCGATCCGCCGCCGTTCGCGGCGAAGCGCTTGCCGAAATGCCGGATCAGCTGGAACGAGGCGCGCAGATTGAGGTTCACGACGCGATCGAACTCCTCGAGCGTGTAGTCCTCCATGCGCTTGCGGACGTTGGTCGCGGCGGTGAAGACGAGAGCGGCGGCGGTGCCGAAGCGCTCGGCTGCGGCCTCGACCGCGTCGTCGTCGAGCACGTTCAGCTGGAAGGACTCCGCCGTTCCTCCCTGTCCGGCGATGAGCGCGGTCGTCGCCTCGGCGCCCTCGAGCGAGTAGTCCGCCACGACCACGTGAGCGCCCTGGGCCGCGAGCGCCTGCGCTGCTTCGCGCCCGATCCCGCTGCCCGCTCCGATCACGACGATCGTGCGGTGGTCGAGGCGGAAGAGCCGCGAGTAGTCGGGGGAGGGCTGGGCGTCGGTCATGGTGATTCCTTCTGCGAGTGGTGGCGGGTGCGGCGACGCCGCGTCAGCCGCGGCCGCGGGGGCGGGGGCGGATCATCGCCATGCGGGTGACGGTGTACTCTTCGATCGCGTAGCGGGGACCCTCGCGGCCGATACCGGAGTCCTTCACTCCGCCGTAGGGCATGATGTCGGAGCGGAAGCCGGGGATCTCGTTGACGACGACGCCTCCGACCTCGAGCCGCTCGACGGCCGCGAAGGCGCTCTCGAGCGAGGCGGTGAAGATCGCAGCCTGCAGGCCGTAGCGGGAGGCGTTGACGAGGTCGATGGCCTCGTCGACCGAGTCGACCTCGGTGAGGCACACGACGGGGCCGAAGATCTCCTCGGACCACACGTCCACGTCGCTCGGAACGCTGCCGAGAACCGTGGGTCGGATCAGCGCGGGATCCGGGGTGCCCGCGCTGCCGTCGACGACCTCGTCGGGTCCGGCGAGCAGCCGGGCCCCGGCCGCCACCGCGCGGTCGATCATGGCGCGGATGCGCTCGCCCGAGGCGCTGTTGATGACGGGGGCCACATCGGTCCCGGGGTCCCGGGGGTCTCCGACCACGAGCTCGACGAGGCGCTCGACGAGGCGCTCGGTGAAGCGATCCGCGATCGGCCGCTCGAGCAGGATCCGCTGCACCGAGATGCAGGCCTGCCCGTTCGCGTAGAACCCGCCCTGCAGCACGGCGTCGACGGCGGCTTCGACGTCCGCGTCGGCCGCGACGATGAAGCCGGTGTTCGAGCCGAGCTCGAGCAGGGTCTTCCGCGGAGCCGCCTGCTGCGCGATGAGGTGGCCGATCTTCGCGGATCCGGTGAAGGAGACGACCTGGGCTCGAGGATCCCGGACCAGCGTCTCGCCGACGTCGGGACCGCCGTTCACGAGCTGCACGGCGGCCGGAGTAACGCCGTGCTCGGCGAGCACCTCGCGCACGATCGCGATGAGCTCGAGCGTCGCGAGCGGGGTGTTCGGCGCGGGCTTGACGATCACCGGGCAGCCGGCGGCGATGGCCGGGGCGAGCTTGTGCGTCGCGAGGAGCAGCGGGTAGTTGAAGCCGGCGATGCCGACCACGACGCCCGCCGGTTTGCGGGTGTAGTAGCCGATCATCCCGCGACCGAGTTCCTGCAGATCGAGGGGCACGGTTTCGCCGTGGATGCGCGAGACCTCCTCCGCGGTGGCCTGCAGGGTGACGATCGTGCGGCTCACCTCGGTGCGGCAGTCGGCTCGGGGCTTGCCGGTCTCGAGGATCAGCAGGTCTTCGAGGCGCTGCGCGTCATCCCGGATCCGGTCGTGCACGGCGACGAGGATCGACTTGCGCTGGGCGGTCGTCAGCGCGGCGACCTCGGCGAGCGCGGCCTGGGCGGCGTCGAGCGCATCCGCGGAGTCGGCGGCGCTGCCGACGGGCGCCTCGGCCACTGCGCTTCCGTCGAACGGGAAGACGATCCGGGCCGTCTCCTCGACTCTCCGCCAGCCCGATCCGACCGGCAGCGAACGCGGCGGGGCGATGAGGGCTGGGGTCTCGTTCACGGGCGTGGTCTCCTTCGGCGGCGGGAAGCTGTCGCGGCGGCATCGGCGCCCGGTGCGGACGATCGCTTCGTGATCCTCGCGACGAGTGGTCTTACCACTTAATATAGATTACCAGGATCGGTTCGCCAAGCAGAGGCGCCGATGCGAAACGCTGTCGAAGCCGATGGAAGGACCCCCATGACCCAGCCGTACTCGATCGCAGTCCTCCCCGGAGACGGGATCGGCCCCGAGGTCGTCGGCTGCGCCCTCGCCGTGCTCGACGCCGCGGAGGAGCGCTACGGCTTCCGCACCGAGCGCAGCGAGTACGCGGCGGGCGCGAACCACTACCTCGCGACCGGCGAGCTGTTCGACGCCATCGAGGGTCGGCTGCGCGACAAGGACGCGATCCTGTTCGGCTCGATGGGCGATCCCCGCGTCACACCCGGGATCCTCGAGCGGGGTTTCATCCTCGAGATGCGCCAGCGCTTCCAGCAGGCCGCGAATGTGCGCCCGGTGCGCCTCTATCCCGGCGTGCCGACGCCCATCGCGGGTCTCACCCCCGAGCGCTGCGAGATGGTGATCGTGCGCGAGAACACCGAGGGGGCGTACGTGGGGCAGGGATCCACCGTCCACGCGGGGACTCCGAACGCCGTCGCGATGCAGGAGTCGCTCAACACGCGGGCCGGGATCGAGCGCGTCGTCGATTTCTCGTTCCGGCTGGCGCTCGGCAGGCGGCGGCGTCTCACGCTCTGCCACAAGACCAACATCCTGGTCGCCGCCGGGCGGCTGTGGCAGGAGGTCGTGAAAGACCTCGGTGCGCTGTACCCCGAGGTCGAGGTCGATTACGTGCACGTCGACGCCATGTGCTTCCACCTGCCGCTCACGCCGGAGCGCTTCGACGTCGTCGTCACCGACAACCTGTTCGGCGACATCATCACCGACCTCGGCGCCGTGATCCAGGGCGGCCTCGGCGTCGCCACCAGCGCGAACCTGAACCTCGACGGTTCGGCCCCCAGCATGTTCGAGGCGATCCACGGGTCCGCTCCCGACATCGCGGGGAAGGGATGGGCGAATCCCTCGGGCGCGATCCTGTCGCTCGCGCTCATGCTCGGGCACCTCGGCGAGGGCGAGGCGGCGCGGGCCGTCGAGGCGGCGACGGTGCAGGTGCTCGGCGAACTGCCCGCACTCGCCGGCGCCGAGATGGGGGCGACGACGACCGGGATCGGATCGCGGATCGCAGACCTGGTGCGCGGCGGCGCCGCGGATCCCTCACTCGTGCCCGACTCGCTGCTCGCCACGCTGGCGACGCTCGCGCCCTCGCGGCGCTAGTCCTCGCGCCGGCGCCAACGCCGTCGCCGCGGGCCGTTCGGCGGGAGACGGCTCAGAGCACCCGAGCGGGCTCGACCCCGAAGAGCGCGGCCAGGGCCTCGTTCGCCTCGTCCGCGCGACCCTCACGGCCGAGCCCACGGATCCGGGTGGTCGGCTCGTGGAGCAGCCGCCCGGCGAAGTGGCGCAGGGCGGCCTCGACGTCCGCGGCCTCCGCGGTGCTCTGCTGGGCCGTTCCCGGCTCTGCCGACACCCTTCGCGCGGCGTCGGCCGGCGAGTCCGACGATCGCCGGACTCGCCCGAGCGCGTCTTCGAGGATCGCGAGCACGTGGCCCCGCCGCGCCCCGACGGCGGGCACGGCGTCGCGTTCCGCCTGTGAAGCCGCGAACTCCGCCGCGGCATCGCGCACGATGTCTCGCGCCTCGGCCTCGGCGCTGAGCTCGGGCACCGGCGCGTGCTTCGCGATGGTCTCCAGGTCGAGGAGTTCGATCCCCGGCAGCCGCGAGACCGCGGGGTCGATGTTGCGGGGCATGCCGAGGTCGATGAGCAGCCGTGAGGTGGGGGGAGCGGCGGAGCCGCGGGCGGCGGGATCCTCTGCTGCGTTCGCGACCGCGTCCGGATCCGCGGCCGCGTCGGCGACGAGATCCGCGGGGGCGAGCAGCGGATCCTGCGCCCGGCTGCACGCGATCACGATGTCCGAGGAGGCGAGTGCGTCCGCGAGCTCGGCCGCGTGCACCGGATCGAGTCCTCGGGAGGCGGCGAAGGCGTCGGCTCTGCCGGAGGGCGAGTACACGCGAACGTGCCCCGCCCCGCGGTCGCGGAGCGCGGCCGCCGTCGCACCCGCGTACGCGCCGGTCCCGATGAGGAGCACCCGCGCGTCCGCCCAGGAGTCGAGACGGCTCTCGGCGAGCAGCAGCGCGAGCCGGACGAGGGAGCGGCCGGCGGAGTGGATGCGCGTGCGCTGCTTGATCTCGCGCGAGGTGCGGGTGGCGGTCTGGAAGAGCCGCTCGAGCCGGTGCGTCATCGTGCCGGCGGAGCGCGCCCGGGTGTGGGCCCGCCGAACCTGCCCGGCGATCTCCTCCTCGCCGACCATCGCCGACTTCAGGCCGCCGGCTACGGCGAAGAGGTGCTCCGCGGCCCGGTGGCCGGAGTGCACCTCGGCCGCGGCCTCGATCTCCGCGTGCGGGATCGCGCTCGCCTGCGCCAGTCGGGCCAGCGCCAGCCGTTCAAACTCGGGGCGATCGAACGAGGACCGGCCGGGTGCGGCGCCGCCGGGACCGGCGGGGACATCGAGGTAGACCTCGAAGCGGTTGCAGGTGGCGAGGACCACCGAGCCGTCGGCGAGATCAGGATCCGCGAGCGCGCGCGTCACGGCGTCGGTGCGCCGCTCGATGCGTTCGAGCAGGGGGAAGGCGCCGTCGCGGTGATCGATGGAGAGGCAGAGCAGCATGGGGAGAATTCTCGGTACGTATCCTGATCGGGAGTTCATGAGCGGATTCCGGCCCGGGAACGGTCCGGATCCAGCACATCAGATGTGACTCATCAGATGTATAAGTTACCATTCGAGCGATGAATACGCTCACAGCCTCCCACCCGCTCGCCGACGGCCGCACCGGCGATGCCCCCCTGATCCGCGCACTCCGTGGGGACCGCCCCGAACGCATCCCCGTCTGGTTCATGCGTCAGGCCGGGCGATCCCTTCCAGAATACCGCGAGATCCGGGCCGATCACCGCATGCTCGACGCCTGCCTCGATCCGGCGCTCGCGAGCGAGATCACCCTGCAGCCCGTCCGCCGCCACGGCGTCGACGCGGCGGTGTTCTTCAGCGACATCGTCGTGCCGATGCTGCTCGCGGGAGTCGATGTCGATCTCGTCGCCGGACGGGGCCCCGTCTTCGCCCAGCCCGTGCGAAGCGCGGAGGACGTCGCCCGATGCCGGAGGGAGTTCACTCCCGAGCGGCTGCGAGACGCGCTCGATCCCGTGCGCGAGGCGGTGCGGCTCACCGTCGAGGAGCTCGGCAGCACCCCGCTGATCGGCTTCGCCGGCGCCCCCTTCACGCTCGCCGCCTATCTCGTCGAGGGCGGACCGTCGCGGGATCACCTCCGCGCGCGCACGCTCATGCACGCCGACCCCGACACGTGGCGGGAGCTGCTCGACTGGGTGGCGGAGCTCAGCGCCGTCTTCCTCGAGGCCCAGGTGCTCGCGGGCGCGAGTGCCGTGCAGCTGTTCGACTCGTGGGCGGGATCCCTCAGCGTCACCGATTACCGCGAGCGAGTGGCGCCGGCGTCGCGCCGA